>JBCDIB010000116.1:0-7285 GCA_038749385.1 Pseudomonadota bacterium
AAGGATTATGCGAGCGTAATCTATATTGGAGCGACACCAAGCTGTGCCAAGAACGAGGCTTATGCCCGCAAACAGGCGGCTAAGTTTTTGGCGGGTGCCAGCGCGCCGGACTTTGCGCCCGAAGACTATGAGGTGGAGTTCAAAGGCCGGGCAACGATTGACGATCTGACGCCACTTGGGCGCAGGCAGATGGCTCTTTAACCAACCGCTACATCACTGCGCCGATTTGCCATGGCACGAATTCCGCGCCCCCAAAGCCCAGCGCTTCGCTCTTGGTTTTCTCGCCGGAGGCGACCCGGACGAGCTTCTCAAATATTTCGGCGCCCTTGGCTTCAATTGTCGCGCCCTCCGAGATGATGTCCCCGCAATTGATGTCCATGTCACCCTTCATGCGGCCGTACATTTCGCTGTTGGTCGCCAGCTTGATGCAGGGTGTCGGCATGTAACCGGACACTGAGCCACGCCCAGTGGTGAAAACCACAAGGTTTGCGCCCGACGCAATCTGGCCGGTCACAGAGCAGGGGTCATAACCCGGGCTGTCCATGAACACGAAGCCGTGCTTGTCGATGCGCTCGGCGAACAGATACACGTCCTCCATTGGGGCGGACCCTCCCTTTGCCACCGCGCCAAGGGACTTTTCGAGGATGGTTGTCAGCCCGCCGCGTTTGTTGCCGGGGGAGGGATTATTGTTCATCTCGCCGCCATTGCGCTCGGTATAGTCCTCCCACCATTTGATGCGGTCGAGGAGCTTTTGACCCACATCGGCGGTGGCCCGGGCTGTGAGCAAGTGCTCGGCGCCGTACACTTCGGAGGTTTCTGACAAAATGGTCGTGCCACCCCGGCGTACCAAAAGATCCGAGGCATGACCCAGGGCCGGGTTGGCGGTGATGCCGGAATAGCCATCGGACCCCCCGCACTGCATGCCTACCATAAGTTCACTGACGGGGATTGGTTCGCGCTGCAATTTGGCAGCGTCCGCAGCCATATCTTCGAGGATGGCGAGGCCCGCCTCCACCGTTTTGGCGGTGCCGCCGGCCTGCTGGATGTTCATGTAACGCAGATTGCCGTCCTGCCGGATCTTGCGACCATCGACAAGGTGGGACAACTGCATCATCTCGCAGCCGAGGCCCAAGAGCAGAATGCCCGCAAAATTGGGATGGCAGGCATAGCCGGACAGGGTGCGGAACAGCGCTTGATAGCCCTCATTGCCGGAGGCCATCCCGCACCCTGTGCCGTGGACGATGGGTACAATTCCGTCAACGCCGGGGAAGCGTTCGGCGAATCCGCGCTTGGCGGCCTCGTCCGCAATGAACCGCGCCACCGAGCCGGAGCAGTTCACAGTCGTGACAATGCCCAGATAGTTGCGTGTGCCTGACTTTCCGTCGGCACGGCGGTAGCCCAAGAATGTGCGGGCATCATCTATGGCGGGCAGGGGGTTGGGGGCCGCGCTCAAATCATGGTCCTGCTTGTGGTCCGCCATGGCCAGATTGTGCACATGCACATGGTCGCCCAGCGCGATGTCCTGGGTGGCTTGCCCGATGATCTGGCCGTAGCGCAACACGTTTTCGCCGGTCGCGATAGCGCGGGTGGCAATCTTGTGGCCTCGGCCCACATCGCTCGCCAGAGTGCAGGGTATATCCGCCAGTTCGGTGCCCGCTTCCAGGTTTGTCAGCGCTATCACAACGCTGTCTGCGGCATGCAAGCGTATGGTGTTTGCGTTTGTGTTTGCTTGCGACATTTAAGGCAGATCCAGACGATAGAAATTGTTTGCAGTGCCGTAGAACAATGCGTGCTCTTCTTCAGCGCTCAAATGAGATGTGAGGGCTTTAGCGGAACCGAGCCACCGCTCATAGTCAGATGCCAGAAGTGCCACCGGCCAGTCCGACCCCCACATAAGCCGGTCAGCGCCAAAAACTTCGATCACATGGTCGGTAAAGGGTCTTAAATCCGCTTCGGTCCAGTCGGGTTTGGCTTCTGTGACGAGGGCAGAGAATTTGCAGACCGCTTTCGTTTCCTTCGCCAGTGCCGACATGCCGTCCGCCCAATCACTGAGGGCAGCGACCTGTTCCGGATGGTCCCTGATCTGAGGCTTGAGACAATGGTTCAGCACCACTCGCATATCGGGGTGGCGGGCGAGCAAAGTCCGAAAATTGGCGATATGACGGGGGAAGCCCAGCGCCTCGAAGATGAGGTCATGTTCTGCGATGGCTTCATATGCCCAAGCAATATCGGGGCGGAGCATCCAATCATCGTCCGGTAGGTCTTGAATCATCGGGCGCGCACCCAGAAACTTTGGGTGCTGGGCCAGCCGTGCCAGGACCGTGCGACTGTCAGGGTCTTCGAAATCCACCCAGCCGATCACCCCGCCAATTCGCTCGCAACTGTCGGCGATGCCAAGCATATATTCGGTTTCGTGGACGGTTGGGGCGGCTTGTACGAGAATGGCCTTGGCGACTTCATGGGTCTGCCAGATCTCTTCGAGATCGGTGGTGCGATAGGCCTGTTTCAGCGTCGCCGCGGCATTTTTTGGTAGGCCCTCCATCCATCCATAGTCTCCCCGGGCGGGGTTCCACAGATGGTGATGGGCGTCGATAATTGGAGCCATTAACCGGAGACCTTGGGACTGGGGGCATCGGCCCGCATAAGGCCCTCCGCTTTCAGGTCTGCCCACAATTGGTCGGGAATGCTGGCGGACAAAATCTCGTAGTTCTGCCGCGAATGATCGGCGGTTTTGGCACCGGGTATGACGGTCAGCACGCTGGGGTGTGTTGTCGGGAATTGCAACGCAGCTTCGATCAATTGGACGCCGTGCCGGGCGCAAACGGCTTCAATTTTGCTCACCCGGTCCAGCACGTCTTGCGGCGCCAGGTCGTAGTTGAAATGGGCCCCGTCCACAGGGCCGGTGGCCAGAATACCCGAATTGTAGGGTCCGCCTAGAACGATGCCCACGCCCCTTGCTTCGCAGAGCGGCAGAAAGGTCTCTAGCGCTTCCTGTTCCAGCAATGTGTAGCGACCGGCCAGGAGGAAAATGTCAAAATCGCCCCGCTCCAGCAGCCATTGAGCTGGTTCTATGTCGTTGATCCCCGCGCCGAAGGCTTTGATGACATTTTGGTCGCGAAGGTTCAGCAAGGCCTTGTAGCCCCCGGCCATGAACTCATCGAGCAGTGGTTGCAGCGCGTCCCATGACCCATGGTTGAACACATCAAGGTCGTGGCCGAACAGGATATCGATCCGGTCGACGCCGAGCCGTTCAAAGGAAAACTCTATAGACCGCATCACACCATCATAGGTGAAATCATATATTTCGCGCCGGTTGGGGACATCGAAAAATTTCCCTATGGCAGTGCGCTCTCCGGGGGGGCAGGGCTTGAGCAGGCGTCCCACCTTTGAGGACAACACATAGTCGTCCCGGGGCTTGTCGCGCAGGAATCTGTTGAGCCGGGTTTCGGCCAGACCGAGGCCGTAAAGGGGTGCCGTGTCATAGTATCGGACACCTGTGGCCCACGCCGCCTCGAGCGCCTCATGGGCGGCCTCATCGCTCACCGCTTCGTACAGATTGCCCGTCATCGCGGTGCCGAAACCAAGTTCGGTCAGTGAAAGCGCCTTGCCCTCCAGTCGTTCGAAAACGCGCTTATCCATCGTCTGTCCCCCTTAAAACGGCCCGCCCGAAACAGCCCCCTCAACACACCGCATTTCCAGCGCTTTGGGTGATAGGTCTTGACGCCGAGAATTTCTTCAACTTAGCTAACATGCTAGCGTTCTACAATACATAACCGAGCGCTGAGGGAGGATGTTGAGTGCGGACCAACACGCTGCGCGTGTCGAAGGTGGACTATGTCTACGAGCGACTGCGCGCTTCCATTATCAATGGTGAACGCCCGCCCGGGGCAGTGCTGGACAAGGCTGAGCTTGCGCGCGAATTCGGTGCATCCCGCCAGCCCATTGCAAGCGCCCTCGACCGGTTAGAAAGCTATGGTCTGGTCCGCATCGTGCCGCAGCACGGCTCATTTGTGTCTAAGCTCGACAAGAAGCAGATTGCCGGACGGTTCTTCGTGCGCCGCGCCATTGAGGTGGAGCTGATGCTCGCAATGGAGGGCCGCATCACGCCGGATCTGATCGAGCAGTTGGACTTCAATCTGCGTTATCAGCGCGTGGCGCTGGATGCCCGTGACTATGACAGCCTGTATGATCTGGATCAGAAGTTTCACGATCTCATGCACGAGCGCGTGCCGATAGATGAAGCCGCCCGTGTGCTGGACCGCGCCGAGGCGTTTCTAAGTCGTTGCCGCCGGCTGATGATGCCCGAACCCACCCGGGGCGGCAAAACAGTCAGTGAGCACCAAGCCATACGTGATGCCCTTGCCGCCCATGATGCGAAAGGCGCGGCCTCTGCCATGCGCGCGCACCTGGATGCGGTGCAGGAGCATTTTGACCAATTCGTAATCGAGCAGCCTGAGCTGTTTGAGATCGATAATTCGGCACCAAACCTTGGGAGGAAGTAATATGGTACTGAAGCTAAAGCACGCGATGGCGTGCACAGCCCTGACTATGGGGCTCGTTGCGACACCACAATTAGCCGCCGCAGAAATGGCTTACGAAGGTGTGACGATCAATATCCTGACTCGGCCCGGACCGGTGATTGCCGGTCGCATCGTTGAGCGCGCCGAAGAGTTCAAGGAAATGACCGGTGCCGAAGTGCGGGTGGCGGAAGTGCCGTTCGCGGAGATCTTCCAGAAGCTGATCACCGATTGGTCCACGGGCACAAACTCAGTCGATGTGGGCGTGTTCGCGTCCGGTTGGGGCGTGGAGCTTGTCGACGCCGATTTGGTGGAGAACCTCGACGATTACATCGCCGGTGACGACAAGATCGACGTGGCTGACATTGCGCCATATTTCCGCGATTTCAACCAGAAGGTCTCGGGCTCGACCTATTTCATCACCCTCGATGGTGATTTCCAGATGCTCTACTACCGCACTGATGTGCTGGCTGAAGCCGGTCTTGAGCCGCCCGCGACCTGGGAGGACTATTTGGAAGTGGCCGCTGCCATAAATGGCAAGGATATGAATGGTGACGGCGAGCCAGATTACGGCTCCTGCATTTTCAAGAAACGCAACGCCCAATCCTATTTCGCGGTGCAGTCCATGGCCGCCAGCCGGGTGCAGACCAAAGGCACCACGGAAGGTCTGTATTTCGATCCGGACACCATGAAACCGAAGATCAACAATGCGGCGTGGAAGAAGGCGTTCGAGCTGTACAAGGCCACTGGCGAGTACGGTCCACCCGACGAGTTGAACCAGGACATTGGTGACACGCGTGGTCTTGTAACGTCCGGTCGTTGCGGCCTGATGATTGATTGGGGCGACATCGGTCCGCTCTCCATCGAAGAGGGCAGTGCGATCAAGGACAAGGTCGGCGCTGTGATCATGCCCGGCTCCCGCGAAGCCCTGGATGTCTCCACTGGCGAGTTGCGCCAATGCGACGCTGAACTTTGCCCGAACGCAACTGATGGCATCAATTACGCACCCTTCGCCGCTTTTGGCGGTTGGACTGCGGCCATCAGCAAAGCGTCCGACGACAAGGTGAAACAAGCTGCCTATGACTTCATGAGCTATATGAACCAGGCCGCGCAATCCAATGTCGATGTGACCATGGGCTGGACGGGCTACAACCCGTACCGCAACTCGCAGCTTGATGACACTTCGCTTTGGGTTGAGGCTGGCTTCAGCCAAGAGGCTGCAGAGAACTATCTGGGGGCCATCAAAGACAGTCTGAACCATCCCAATATGGCGTCTGACTTCCGCATTCCCGGCGCACAGCAATACACCGGTGTGGTTCTCGACCGTGAGTTGGCGCGTTACCTCGCTGGTGAAGTGACCGTCGATCAGGCGCTCGCCAACATTGAAGAAGGTTGGGAAGAGATCACTGAAGATTTCGGCCGCGAAGAGCAGTCTGAAATCTACAAGCTGTCGCTCGGTATTTCCAACTGATCCGGCCATGAGTCTCGCTGACAACATGGTGGACACAGCACACCCGGAGCCAAAAGCTCCGGGTGCGTTTCCGCACCATATGGCGCAAAGGCGTCAGACCGTCTGGACGCGTTCAGCCGAATGGCTGGACCGGCATTCGCGTCAGGTCTTCATCACGCCCGCCGTGGTGCTCATCCTCATCTTTTCGATTTTTCCATTGGTCGCATCGCTGTTTCTGGCGTTCTCGCGCACGCGCTTCCGCGCCGGTGGTTACAAGTCCCGCTTCGTTGGCTGGGACAATTTCACCAAGCAGATTTTCGGCTCCGAGCAATTCCATTTCCTCGGCACCTTCACATCCATCTCTATTTTAGGTTGGGCCTTTGGCCTTGCGGTCACCGCCTGGGTGATCTGGGCGATGGTAGGCTATGCACGCCGGTCGTTCAGCGTAATTGGTTTCATTGGCCGCCTGTTCCCGGCTTTTATGAGTATCGGTCTGGCGTGGATGTTCGCGGCCACACTGCTCAGCGGCAATCAGTTTGGCACGCTCGGCGTTACGCTATTTTATGTGTTTGTCGGTTGCGGCGCGCAATTTCTCATCGGTTTGGGCCTCGCATTCCTGTGCTCTCAGCCGATTCGGGCAAAGAACTTCTTCCGCGTGACCTTTTTCATTCCACTGATGATCACCCCAATCGGTGTGGGCTATATTTTCCGCATGATGGCGGACACCAGCAAGGGTCCGTTCGCCGAGATCTGGCAGTGGGCCGGGCTTGGCAATTTCTCCTGGGCCACGGATGCCTGGGCCGCTCGCACGTTCGTCATCATCGGCGATAGCTGGCAGTGGATTCCGTTCATTTTCATCATCCTGTTGGCGGCTTTTGAAAATGTGCCAAAGGATTATGTGGAGGCCGCCCAGGTGGACGGGGCAAGCTCATGGCAGATCTTCCGCGAGATCACCTGGCCGCAGGTCATGCCCGTGGCCGCCACCGTGATGTTGGTGCGGGTGATCGAAGCCTTCAAGATTGTCGATTTGCCAAACATCATGACGAGTGGCGGACCGGGCATAGCGACTGAATCCATGTCGCTTCACTCCTTCTACGCTTGGCGGGCACTAGATCTGGGACAGTCGGCGGCCATCGCCTATCTGTTGTTATTCGTCACCGTCGTTGTGTGTGTGTCCTTCTTCAACCTCGTCGTTCTGAACAGGGTGAGGGGATAGTCATGCACTACCGCGCACCACGCATCGAAGACCGTGGCAAGATCGCCAAATGGTTCGAGCCCCCCGCCATTGGCGAGATGGCAACCGGCACCAAGATCATCG
>JBCDIB010000117.1:0-7263 GCA_038749385.1 Pseudomonadota bacterium
CCTGTCCGTGGGGGCGATAAGTGCACTGAAGGAGGCGGGACTGTCTGTGCCTGATGATGTCGGAATCATAGGCTTCAACGATATGGCTATGGCCAGCTGGCAAAACATTGCGCTGACAACGGTCCATCAGCCGCTTGAGGATATCATCGGCGCGTCGGTCAACAGGCTTTTGGAGCTCGTGGATGGCAGAAATACCGTGCCCCGCAGCCGTTTGTTCGAGGGAAAAATTATGGAGCGGAATACTCTGCCGCCCCTCGGCTAGACCACCAATCAGGCTACCAGGCTAGCGAAACATGGGTGGCCGGGCATCGGTCCATTCACCTTTCGCTTTGGCCGACGCCACCGACGCATGCACGGCCGCCATTGAGCGCAGACCGTCCTTCGCACGTGGATAGAGATCTGCCGCTGGATCGATTGGGCGGCCTTCCTTCTCTGCACGAATGGCTTCGGCGAGGTCGAGATAAATGTTGGCGAATGCCAACGGCATGCCTTCGGCATGGCCAATGGTCACGCGGGTTGTGCGATCTGCTTCCGGCGACAGGCCGCCTTCGCCGCGCTCGATGATCTGTGTGCGGCCACCGACTGGTGTGTAGTAAAGCTGGTTCGGCTGTTCCTGGCTCCAGCGCAGGCCGCCCGTTTCGCCGAAAACTTGAATGCCAAGGCCATGCTGACGACCGATGGCGATGGAGGATGTCCACAGGCGTCCGGCGGTTCCACCATCCATCCTGAAATTGACCATGGCGTCATCTTCAAGCGTGCGGCTTTCAATTCCGGACACGAAATCCGCTGATAATTGAGTGACTTCCTGCCCGCAAATAAAGCTGGCCATATGCAGCGCGTGGATGCCGCAATCTGCAAATTGGGCTGAGGCGCCCGCCTGTGCAGGGTCGTATCGCCAGCGCACGCGGGGGTTGTCAGCGTCTGCGGCATCAGCGTGGTGCCCATGGGCGAATTCCGCCATCACCATGCGCACTTTGCCAATATCACCGCGGGACACCATGGCCTTGGCATGACGCACAAGGCTGTAGCCTGTGTAGCCGTAATTGACGGCGCAGATGCGTTCGTTGGCGTCAGCGAGACGTACGATTTCCTCGCCTTCTTCCACGGTCATCGTCATGGGTTTTTCGCACAAGACGTGGAAGCCCGCGTCAAGGAAGGCTTTCGTGATCTCGAAATGTGTGGCGTTGGGAGTGGCCACCGTTACCAAATCTACTCGATCATCACGGTTCCGCTCGCCTTCGAGCATTTCCTGCCAATCGCCATAGGCGCGATCCCGGGCGATGCCGAGCCGTTGGGCATAGTCGCGACCAGCATCTGCATTTGCATCGAGGGCGCCGGCCGCAAAATGAAAGTGGCCATCAAGGCCAGCGCTGAGGCGGTGGGCCGGGCCGATTTGGCTGCCTTCGCCGCCACCAATCATGCCCCAATTGAGTTTAGCCATGGCGGTGCTCCCTAGAAGCCGATTGATTGAAGGTATTCGCGATTGGCCCGTGCATCTTCCATGGGCGTGCCGGGTAGGGTCGGATCACAATCCTGCTCCACGGTGCACCAGCCCTCGAAACCATGGTCGAGCAGGATCTGTCGCACCGCTGGAAACTGCACGTCGCCTTCACCCAAATTGCAGAAGATACCTTGGCCGCAAGCGTCGTAAAAATTGGTGCGGTTGGCGATCACGTCAGCCTTCACCAGCGGGTTGATGTCCTTGAAATGCATGTAGGAAATGCGTTCTATCCGCCGGGCCATAAACGCGACAGGATCATAGCCTGCGTAGGAATGGTGTCCGGTGTCGAAGCAGATTTTCAAAATGCTCTCGTCAACTTCGTCCAGCAAGCGATCCAACTCCGGCTCAAAGTCGAGGAAGCCCGCGGCATGGGCGTGGATGCCGACAGTCAGGCCGTATTCTTCGCTTCCCATGCGGGCGATGGTGCGGATGCGCTCGACATATTTGTCCCATTCGATCTGATCCATTTGCTCCGCCTCGCTTTGGCGGCCTGCGGTGGGTGCGCGGCGGGGCGAGATCGAATCGATCAGCACCAGATGCTCTGCTCCATGGGCTTTCAGTGCCCGGCATGTGCGCACCGAGCCATCCAGCACATCGTCCCAAGCGTCTGGATCGTGGAACGGGCGGAACACCACACCACCAATGAGTTCGAGGTCATGCTCGGCTAGGCCGTCTTTCAGAATCTCGGGGTCTTCGGGCATATAGCCGACAGGACCGAGTTCTATGCCTTTATATCCCGCTTCGGCGGACTGTTTCAGCACATCGTGCCAAGCCGGGTTGCGGTCGTCATTTGCAAATTCAACACCCCAGGAACAGGGCGCATTGCCGATGCGGATGGTCATGGGCTCAGCCTTTTCAAAATCTGGATTTATGAGTTGTCGACGGTCTGCCACGACCGTGCTTCAGACGATTTGAGGGCGGCCTCACACACCCGCGCGGCGGCAAGACCGTCGGCGAAACTGGGGCTTGCGGGTGTGCCGGTTTCAATGCTCTTCAAAAACGCAGCAGCCTGCATAATGATCTGATCGATATAGCCAGTGCCATGGCCTTCGCCCTGATTGAACATCAGATAATCGGGGTGTTGTGGGCCTGACAGGATGCGGCGGAAACCGCGCTCGTCCGGCGCGTCAGTTACATCGTAAAAATGCAACTGGCTCTGCTCTTCCTGGTCGAAACGCAGCGTACCCTTTGTGCCGACAATCTCGTAGCGCAGGCCCATTTTCGTGCCGGTGGACACGCGGCTGGTGTGCAATGTGCCGGTGACGCCGTTTTCAAACTGCAGGATCATGTTGATCTGGTCGTCATTGGTCACCGCCACACGGGTACCATCCGGCCCAGGTCGCTCGGTATGCACCGTTTGGACCACCGCCATGACTTCTGAAACAGGCCCCATGAACGTAAGTGCGCAATTGATGGGATGGGGCGCCAGATCACCCATGGTGCCGGACGCAATGCTTTCGGTGCGCCAATTTCCCGGAATGTCGGGATCTGCGAGAAAATCCTCCGAATGGTCCACGCGGAACGAGACAATATCGCCCAAACGTCCGGCTCGCACCATATTGATGGCTTGTTGCGTCACGGGCGTGCGCATGTAGTTGAAGCCGATCATATTGATGAGCTGCGGGTTGGCCTCAGCCAACGCCACCATGGCTTCGCACTCGGCAAGCGTCGCGCCCAATGGCTTTTCACACAATACGTGTTTGCCAGCATTGAGCGCCGCTTCCGCAATTTGGCGGTGTGTGTCCTGTGGTGAGGCCACGATCACAGCTTCCACATCAGGGTCGTCTACGACGGCTCGCCAGTTGTCGGCGGCATGCTCATACCCAAATGCGTCTCGATAACGTTCTGCGGATTTTAGCGAAGACGCTGCCACGCTCACAAGGCGTGGTTTCAGCTTGGTTTCAAACGCCACGCCCACGGCTGCGAATGCCGTTGCATGGGCTTTGCCCATGTAGCCGCCGCCAATGACCCCTATGCCAATTTGCTTTGTTCCCACGGTTTCCTCCCAGAACCGGCATCCGGGCACTTTGCAACCGGTTGCAAAACACCTATCGTCGGTTTCTGGCAGGCGGTCAATGGGCGCTTGCGACAAGGCAATTCGCTTCTGGGAGGGGGCTTTCATGTCCGAAGTTAGGTCAGGTTCAATAAAACTGACGACCGCGCAGGCGATTGTGCGGTGGATGGCGCAACAATTCATTGAGATTGACGGCCAGGATGTGCGCGTGTTCGGCGGCGGTTTTGGCATTTTCGGGCACGGCAATGTGACATGCCTTGGTGAGGCTTTTTACAATCATCGTGATGAGTTGCCGCTCTATCGCGGCCAGAACGAGCAGGGCATGGGCTTTGCAGCTGCTGCCTACGCCAAATATCACCTGCGCAAGCGCATTATGTTCTGCTCCGCCTCCGCAGGGCCCGGCACGGCAAATTTGCTGACCGCAGCAGCGCTGGCCCACGCCAACCGCTTGCCAATGCTCATGCTGTGCGGCGACACATTCATAACGCGGCTGCCGGATCCGGTGCTTCAGCAGTTGGAGCATTATGGAGACCCGACCTTTGGGCTCAACGACAGCTTCCGTGCGGTTTCGCGCTATTGGGATCGCATTACGCATCCAGCTCAGATCATTCAGTCATTGCCAAACGCGCTGGCGACAATGCTGGACCCGGCCGATTGTGGTCCAGCTTTCATCGGGCTGCCGCAGGACCTTCAGGGGTGGGCATATGACTATCCGGAAGAAATGTTCGAAAAGCGCGTGCACCGCGTCAGGCGCCAATCTCCTGACGCACATGAGATTGCGGATGCTGTTGCAGCATTGGAAGCCGCCCAGCGCCCAGTTCTCATTGCTGGTGGTGGAGTTCAATATTCCGGGGCAGTTTCAGAGCTGACGGCCTTTGCCGAAAAGCACCAGATACCGGTTATCGAAACGATTGCAGGCCGGGCAAACCTGAAAGACGACCACGTGCTCAATATCGGGCCAGTGGGCGTTACGGGGTCTGACAGCGCCAACAGTGTCGCCGAGGAAGCAGACGTCATTCTTGCAGTCGGTACACGGCTACAGGATTTTACCACTGGATCATGGACCGCGTTCGACAGGGGTGCCCAATTGATTTCACTGAATGCCGCACGTCACGATGCTGGCAAGCACAGGTCGCTTCCGGTTGTCGGTGATGCAAAGCTTGGTCTGGCCGCTTTGTCGGCGGCGCTTGATGGTCACACGGCAGCGGAAGACTGGGTCAGCCGCGCCCAAGCCGTGCGATCTGAGTGGGCGCAATATGTGAGCAAAAACACCGCGCCTGACTCACTTGGGGCGAACGGACCAAACAGTTATGCGCAGGCCATTGGGGTTGTGAACCGCAATTGCCACCCGCGCGACCGTGTGGTCGCGGCTGCAGGGGGGCTACCCGCAGAAGTAACCGCCAATTGGCGTACGCTGGAGCCGGGCACGGTGGATGTGGAATTTTGATTCTCGTGCATGGGCTATGAGATCGCTGGCGGTTGGGGCGCACGTATTGCCCAAGCGCAGGTCGAGCCAGAGCGCGATACCATCGTCTTCTGCGGCGACGGCTCTTATCTGCTGATGAATTCCGATATCTATTCGTCCGTACTGACGGCCAAAAAGATGATCGTTCTCGTACTTGATAATGGTGGTTTCGCCGTGATCAACAAACTGCAGAACAATGTGGGCAATGAGAGCTTCAACAACCTTATAGCCGATACGCCAACGGCCGTTGAGCAAGTTGGGGTGGATTTCGAAGCCCACGCCAAATCCATGGGTGCGTTGGCCGAGACATGCTCCAACGCGGCGGAATTGGAAGAGGCGTTTAAGCGTGCCCAAGCGGCGGACCGTACGACAGTTCTCGTGATGAAGGTGGACGCATATGAAGGCTGGACCACCGAGGGGCACGCTTGGTGGGAAGTCGGCACGCCAGCGGTGTCCGAGAGCGCGACTGTGCGCGAGGCCCACGTTGAGTGGGAAAGCACGCGACCAAAGCAACGGCCGGGGATCTGATGGATCAGACCAAAAACAAGATGCAATTTGACGTGCTGCTGAGTGCGCTGGCCAAAAAACGTTTCGTTGTGGTCGGTCGCGTGGGAATGGACTTGTCTCCGGAGCCGGCGGGCACCGCAACCGAAGATGCAGAGCAGTTGTTCGTCGGCATGGGCGGTTCTTCCGCCAACATCGCCGCCGGTTTGGTGAAATTGGGGTGCGAGGCTGACTTGGTGACCCGTGTTTCAGATGACGCCATTGGCCGCTTCTGCACCAATCAGTTGCGGAAGTATGGCGTGGGCACCAGCCACGTTACACCTATCGCTGGTGAGTTTCGCAACTCACTGGCGGTCTATGAAAGCCGCGTTGAAGACCACCAATCCGTGATCTACCGCAATGGCGCAGCTGATTTTGAAATGAATGAAGCGGACGTAGAGGCTGTGGACTATGCCTCTTTCGGCGCGCTGGTGACCGCTGGTACCGTTTTCGCGGCAGAGCCATCGCGCAGCGCGACATTTAGAGCGTTTGAGCTGGCGAAGGCGGCGGGTTTACCGGTCATTTTTGACGTCGATTATCGGCCATATTCCTGGCCATCTCCTCAAGTTGCGGAAGAGGTGCTGTCCCGCGCTGGCGAGCTGTCCGATGTGATCGTTGGCAATGATGAAGAGTTTGGTTTCATGGCAGGCGGCATTGACAAGGGGCTGGAGAAAGCCCGCGAATTGTCTGCCAAAACTGCGGCATTGGTCGTTTACAAAATGGGACCCAAAGGCGCCATTACGTTCGCCAATGGACAGGAAATTTCGACTGGTATCTATCGGGTCAAAGCGCTCAAGCCCACCGGGGCCGGCGACAGCTTTATGGCTGGCCTGCTAGCCTCGCTGGCAAATGGAGTGCCGCTTCAGGACGCTATTCTGCGTGGTTCGGCTTGTGCTTCCATCGTCGTTGCAAAGGTTGGCTGCGCGCCTGCCATGCCCGTAACGTCCGACCTCGATGCCTTTCTGGCAGACCATTCCGGCCCCACCGACCCACATAAAATGGCGGAGTAAAAGCCATGCATATTGCGCCATTCGACAATCAGAACAAAGCGATCGTGGATGTTGACGACGCGCTGGTGCCGCTCAACTATTTCAACATCGTGAAGCTTACACGTGGTCAGGCGTTTGAATATCAGGTGCCCGGCTATGAAACCTGCATTGTGCCGGCAACGGGCACTGTGGATGTTGAAGTGGAGGGCTTCTCGGCCAACGCGCTGGGCGGTCGCGGCGTTGATGTGTGGGACGGCGAGCCAGAGGGCGTTTACGTGCCATCGGGCGTAAAAGCCACGATGGTCTGCACATCTGACACAGCCGAAGTGTTTGTGGCCGGTGCGAAGTTCGACAAGGTTCTGGATCCGTTTGCGGTTCGGGCTGATGAGCTGGACCTGGTGCAGTACGGGTCTGACGACACCAAGACCCATCGCAAAATCAAGCATATTCTTGGGCAAAAACAGGCAGACAAGGTGGGCCGCCTTCTGGTGTCAGAGCTTTTCACCGTTGGGCAAGGCGGGTGGTCTGGTTTCCCCAGCCACAAGCATGATACCAACCGATTGCCGGACGAGACGCGCCACGACGAAACCTATAATTTTCGCTTCCGGCCCAATCACGGTTCGGGCGTGCAGATGCTTCAGCGCGAAGATGGCAAACCCGGAGATGCATATCACATCGTCGATGGGTCGACGATTTGCATCGACAATGGATACCATCCCTGCGCCGTGTTGCCTGGCTATGAGATGTATTA
>JBCDIB010000118.1:0-7246 GCA_038749385.1 Pseudomonadota bacterium
CGCGGGCGCGATCGCTGTCGGGCCAGCGGTGTTTCGGTACGGCGGCCCACCATGTGCCCAGCGGCGAGACAGACGAAAGTGAACCGGCCAGCGAGAATTCCGCCACCACGTCCGGCTGCGTGCCGGTCCAAAAGTGGCCTTTCGAACGGATCACGCCCGGTAGGGGGCTGTTGAAGAAGGCGTGGATCTTGGCGGGGTCGAAAGGCCGTCGTGCGCGGTAAACGTAGGACGCGACGCCATATTCTTCAGTTTCCGGCACGTGGTCGGCAAAGCCGTACAGCTCTTTGGCCCACATGGGGTGCTCATGGGCGGTCTGAAAGTCGAACATGCCGGTGTTCAGGATCGCGTCCGCCGGCACGTCGGAATGGTTGGTCTCGATGATTTTGCAGTCGGCGTTGAGGCTGCGGATAATCTTGCGCGCCGCGTCCGCGCGCTTGGGCCCGGCATCGTCCACTTTGTTGAGTATCACCACGTCAGCAAATTCGATCTGGTCGGTGAGCAGATGCACCAGCGTGCGCTCGTCCTCTTCACCCATGGTCTCGCCACGGTCTGCGAGAAAATCACGGCTGGAATAGTCGTTGAGCAGGTTCACGGCGTCCACCACGGTCACCATGGTGTCGAGCTTGGATACGTCCGACAGGCTTTGGCCCTGTTCGTCGCGGAAATCGAAGGTCGCCGCCACGGGCAGAGGCTCGGATATGCCGGTGGACTCTATCAGTAGATAATCATATTTGCCGCTTTCCGACAGGCGGCGCACCTCCACCAGCAGATCGTCGCGCAGGGTGCAGCAGATGCAGCCATTGGACATTTCCACCAGCGTTTCGTCTGTGCGGGACAGTTCGGTCTCTTCACGCACCAAATCGGCGTCAATGTTCACCTCAGACATGTCGTTGACGATCACAGCCACGCGCAGGCCATCGCGATTGTTCAGCACGCGGTTCAGCAAAGTGGTTTTGCCCGCGCCCAGAAAGCCGGAGAGAACGGTGACAGGGAGGCGGGTATCGGGGAGCTGTGCGGACATGAAGAGTAGCCTTGTTATGTTATAACGTAACAATCTCTTTAGACGGTTTCTAAAATTCGCGCAATTGGCTGGGCACACTTTGCCAACACATCTTTGACCCCAATGGCGGCGGCCCATATATCTGGCGCAACAGCCTTTTAGGCAGCGATTCCAGGACAGTGATATGCGCGCAGAAATTTCGGCGAAAGCCGACGACATCAAGCAGGCGATTGCCCTGCTGAGGAGGCATCTTTGACTGGGATGTGTCTCTTGAACGCCTCGATGAGTTGAACGCGCTCGCCGAGAGCGCAGACCTTTGGAACGACCCCGCGGAAGCCCAAAAGCTGATGCGTGAGCGCACGGCGCTGGAGAAGGCCGTCAAGACGATCAAGGAACTGCAGTCCGAGCTCGACGATAACATCGACATGATCGAATTGGGTGAGGCTGAGGACGATGCGGATATCGTTTCGGAAGCCGAGACCGCGATTCTCACGCTTCATGGCGAGATGGGTAAGCGCCAGGTGGACACGTTGCTGAGCGGCGAGGCAGACGGCAACGACACATTTGTCGAAATACACTCCGGTGCGGGGGGCACCGAAAGCCAGGACTGGGCGAATATGCTCACCCGCATGTACACGCGCTGGGCCGAGCGCTCGGGCTATAAAGTCGAGATTATGGAGATGCAGGATGGGGAGGAGGCCGGAATCAAGGCCGCCACACTCCAAATCAAAGGCGAAAATGCCTATGGCTGGCTGAAGACCGAGAGCGGTGTGCACCGGCTTGTGCGTATTTCGCCCTATGATTCCGCCGCCCGACGCCACACGTCCTTTTCGTCGGTCTGGGTGTACCCGGTGGTGGATGATTCCATTCAGATCGACGTGGCGGAAAGCGATTGCCGCATCGACACGTTCCGCGCCTCAGGTGCAGGCGGTCAACACGTCAACACGACAGACTCCGCCGTCCGCATCACACACCTGCCAACCAACATTGTGGTGCAATGCCAAAGCGGCCGCAGCCAGCATAAGAACAAGGCCGAGGCGTGGAACATGCTACGTGCGCGCCTGTACGAAGAAGAGCTGAAAAAACGCGAGGAAGCCGCCAACGCCGATGCAGCCGATAAAACGGATATTGGCTGGGGCCATCAGATCAGGTCGTACGTTCTGCAGCCCTATCAGATGGTGAAAGACCTGCGCACGGGTGTGCAAAGCACCGCGCCCGACGATGTGCTTGATGGGGCGCTAGACCCGTTTATGGAAGCGGCGCTGGCCCACCGCGTTTTCGGTGGAGATGAAGTGGTGGACGACGCGGACTGAGGGTGTTTTTCTAGCACGGGAGTTCAATCCGTCATCCCGTTAACAAGTGCCGGGATGACGGGTGAGAAATAGCGCTGGCGTGCCAGAAAGCTACCGCGCGTTCTGTAACGCCACCTGCTTCACAACGCGTTCCAGCTTCTCCACTGCCGCGTCCACATCCTTGAGTTTGTCCAGGCCGAACAGTCCGATACGGAAGGTCTGCCAATCATCGGGCTCGCCCACTTGCAGCGGCACCCCAGCGGCGATCTGCATGCCTTGGGCGGCGAACTTCGAGCCATTATGGATGTTCGGGTCGTCTGTGTGACAAACCACAACGCCGGGCGCGCGGAAACCCTCTGCCGCGACGCCTTTAAAGCCTGCGGCACCTAGCGCGTCCCGCACACGGCGGCCAAGTTCCTGTTGCGCGGTCTTGGCTTTGTCGAAGCCAAAGTCTCGGGTCTCGATCATCGTATCGCGAAATTGCTTCAAGCCATCGGTGGGCATTGTGGCATGGTATGCATGGCCACCATTCTCATAGGCCTGCATAATCTGGTGCCACTTTTTCAAGTCGATGGCGAAGCTGGTGCTTTTGGTTTCGTCCAACGCGGCCACGGCCCGCTCGCCCAACATCACGACACCTGCGCACGGCGTAGCGCTCCACCCCTTTTGCGGGGCTGAAATGAGAACGTCGACGCCAAGCCCAGCCATATCAACCCAGATGCAACCTGATGCCACGCAATCGAGGACGAACAGCCCGCCCACCGCGTGCACGGCTTCGGCAACCTTTGCAATGTAATCGTCCGGCAGTATCACTCCCGCAGACGTTTCCACGTGCGGCGCAAACACCACGTGCGGCTTGTCGGCGGCAATCGAAGCGACCACGTCTTCGATGGGCGCGGGCGCGTATTGCGTGCGACCGGTGGTTTCCACCTGACCGGCCATCATCACATCTACTGACGCCGGCATATCGCCCGCCTCAAAGATTTGCGTCCAACGATAGCTGAACCAGCCATTACGGATAACTTTGACATTTTTGCCGGTGGCGAACTGGCGAGTCACCGCTTCCATGCCGAATGTGCCGCCGCCCGGCACCAGCACGCAAGCATTTGCATTGTAAACGCCGCGCAGCATGCTGGAAATATCCAACATCACTTCGCGGAACTGCATCGACATGTGGTTGAGTGAGCGGTCGGTAAAGACAACCGAATATTCAAGCAATCCTTTAGGGTCGACAGTGCTCATTGGATTGGGCGTGTGCTGGTTCATGGTCTTCTCCCTGGTTGGGACAAGAATTATTGCCTCAGACCAACGGGTCAATGAGACAGAAACGCATGCATGATGGTGCCAATAAGAGGGGCTAGAGTCCCAATTTACGTCCGGCGCGCATGAACCGGCTTGGGTTCACGGCGCCCTTGGAGGTGCGGACTTCATAATGAAGGTGTGGACCCGTCGACCGCCCGGTTGAACCGACCTTGCCCACCACATGGCCCGCATCAAGGTGTTGACCGCGCTTTACGGAAATGCGGCTTAAATGGGCGTAGCGCGTGGCGTGGCCGCTTGGATGCTTTACTTCCACCATGAGGCCATAGCCGCCTTTCCGACCGGCAAATGTCACTTTACCCACACCGGTCACCCGCACCGGTGTGCCGGTCATAGCCGCAAAGTCAGTGCCGGAATGCATGGCCATTTGCCGGCGGAACGGGTCCAGGCGTCGGCCGAAATTAGACGAGATCCTCGCGCCGGGAACCGGATTTGCCAGCGGGACGGTATGAATTTTAGCGTTGGTCTCTGCGAGCACTTTGTAGCCGTCATGAAGCAACTGCACGTAAGCCGCAAAGGCATTGGGATCGGCGATAGGAATGTAGGGACCGCCCATGGCTGCTTCCGGTGCTTCAAGGTTCGGCACTTTCACGCCGAAGCCTTGCAAAGTGTCGGCAAGCTTGGCGTGCTTGGCGTGCACTTGGGCGAGCATATCGCCAACGAGGTCGAATTGTTCGGTCTGAATGGCCGCCAGATTGCGCTCAAGCGGGTCAAGAATGGGTTTGAAAGCCTGCTTGGACATGAGCGGCTGGGTGTTAAAATCCGAAACGGCAGAAGGCGGCGCAAAAGCGCTGGCAAAGGCCAATGTAGAAGTTGCCTCCGGCGGTGCGACCGATCCAGTGGTCATGTTTGCATCGTCCGTCGGGCTAACGGTCGCTTTGAGATTTGGGCGTTTGCGGGGCAGCGGGACAGTCTTTGGGGCAGGCGGTTTGACCCCGAATGAGCGGCCGCGCGTTGCCGCATCCGCGATCAATTGTTGCTGCATATCAAGCGTTTGTTGCTGCTCCAACAAGCGGTCGATCTTGGTCTCCACGATCTGTTGATCATGCATCTGGCGCGAAGTAACGCGGTCCAATTGTGTGCGCAGCGATGCAATTCGCGCTTCATATTCGGTCTGCATTTTGGCTTGGCGGGCAAGACTGGCACCGATCAAATCGTCTCGGAAAAGCAGATAACCCGTTGCCCCGAGGTAGCCGATGGACACTGCCGCCACGAGTCCGGCGGCGATGGTGGCGATCCAGGGGCGAATGTGAAAGCTGCGCACTTCCCCATTGCTTTCAATGTGTACGGCATGTGACCTAACGCGCCTGCCGAACGGGTCCCGGCTTTGATTTGCGTGCTGTGCTGGCATGTCTGCTCCGTACTTTAGACAGAGCAGACTTTAGCCAAACATGGTTAATGACTGGTTTTGAACGCCAGCCTCCTGAGTGCACGCTGGACCAAAATCTCTACATCGCTTTTACGCGTTCCAGCACGGCGTCCACATGACCCGGCACCTTCACCTTGCGCCAGATCTCGGCAATTTTGCCATCTGCGTCGATCAGGAAAGTCGAGCGCTCCACACCCATATAGGTCTTGCCGTACATGCTTTTTTCTTTCCAGACGCCATAGTCGGAGAGGGCGCTCTGTCCTTCATCGGCCACAAGAGTCACATCGAGATTGTGCTTGGCTTTAAACTTGTCATGTTTGGCAGCCTTATCGGGGGACATACCGATAATTTTTGTGTTTGCTGCTTCAAAGTCAGCCTTGGCCTCGGAAAAGCCGATACTCTCCTTCGTACATCCCGGTGTATCGTCCTTTGGATAGAAGAACAGCACGACATTGCTGCCCCGCAGATCTGACAGTTTCAATGTGCCGTCACCATCAGTGGGCAATTCAAAGTCTGGCGCCATGTCGCCTGTGGCAAGATCGCTCATTTCTGTTCCCTCAGTCATTTGTGATAGCCAAACGCGAAGCGGGTTGAGCGTTGGGCTTTGCCACAAATATGGGTGGCGCTAGGCTGACGTCCACTTTTCAATCGCGATTCGTCACGACGCCACTTGCAACATTTGCGGAGCCGAGAGCTGAAATCACAGCACAAATTGGAGTACGATGCCCCAAGCATGCTGAGAAACGGCATGGTGATGTCTCGCTACGGCCGCTGGCACATGCCGGTGCAGGTGCTTGCGGCCATCTCAAAGGCTTTTGCCGCGCTGTTGGTTTTCATCGTGGCGATGATCGTGGCCGCTTATATCTTCTTGTCTGTCCGGCCATTTGATGCCTCGTCCTTCTTGCCAGGCATTGAGAGATCTATTGGGCAGGCCTTGCCCGATGGTGTGGCGGTATCGATCAACCGGCCATTGTTGCAAATGCGCGGCCCCCGCTTGGCCGTTTCTTCCCAGTCCATCGGTTTGACCCTGGCAGATGGTTCGCAAGCCCGGGCTGAAGGCGTGGATTTTGTGCTCAGCGGCCTCTCGCTTCTGGGCGGGAAGATCAGCTTGCACGAGGTAAATGTAGAGCAGATCGCGCTCCCGGTCGGCGGCTCTGGACCCCCAGCTTTTGTTCTGCCCAGCATGGGTGAGGAGGGTTACCTCGAGGCTCTCTTGAAGCCATTGCAGCAAATGGCACTGCAGCTGACCAACCGCACCAGACAATTGGACGTGCGAGCAATTGCCATCGACCGTATTACGCGCAACGGTGGACCTGTGGCGGCTGACTTGAAACTGACCCAAGCGAGTGGCGTCGCTCAATTGTCGGCAATTACGTCGCTTCCCATTGGGGCAAAGAGCGTCTCTGTGCCTCTGGCCGTGTCTGTCGACGGCAACCAGATCAAAGCAGATTTCGAGCTTGCAGATGCGGCTGACATATTTCCGCGCCGTGCCAATGGCCGTCCAGCCGTCGTGTCCGTTGCGGGCGCCATGTCCGGTTCACTGACCTTGCCCATAGACGACCAGAGCGCAGAGGGTGAGTTGCAACTGGTCTTGCCAGACAATTTGTTCAAAGTTGACAACGATATCGACAAAACGCTGGTCGCTCCTGCCCTGACACTAAAGCTGCAACCGGCGCGGGACCGCATTCAGATCATGCCCAGCCGTGTGCAAATGGGGACGCTCTCGGCACAATTGCTTGGAGCCGTTCTGGTGGGTCGACGCAGCGGCAGGGTGGCAGATGCAGGCCATCCGCTGGCCGAGCTAATCGCCCGGGATGCGCATGTACGCGTCGGCCAAGAGCTGGAGCGTCTGGTGAACGTGTCCGGGCGTCTTGAGCTCGGTTTTGATCCGCATACCTCGGTGTTGGACATCGCTTCACTGGATCTTCGCGCTCCATCGGGGCAGGTGCTGGGGTCTGGAAGTGTTGGCTTCACAGGCCTTTCGCCTTCCATTGTGTTCAATGGCCAGTTTGAGCAGTTGGAGATGGATGATCTTCTTGCGCTTTGGCCTGATTATGTGGCGGCCGGGGCCCGGACGTGGGCGCAGGCAAATTTGACGGGCGGTCTGGCCACAGATGCTTCCATCCGGATGGCTATTCCCAACAGTATTGTGGGCCGTTTGCGTTTCGGTGAGCGCATCCAGCCCGAACATCTAAATGTAGCGCTGACCATGCGCGGCACCGATGTCGCCGGTTATCAGGACATACCGACGATCCGAGATGTGAC
>JBCDIB010000119.1:0-7200 GCA_038749385.1 Pseudomonadota bacterium
CATGCCAAGGGCTTTCAGCGTCCCCAATTCGGCCAGCCCAAATTGAATGCCGCCATCGCCAATCAGACACAAAACCGGGCGCGACGGGTCGGCGAGTTTTGCACCCATGGCGGCGGACAGCCCAAAGCCCAACGTGCCGAACCCTGTGGCGGAGTTGAACCAATCGCCGCCGGTTCCGGTGTATGTTCCGGTGTGGATCCCGGGGGCAAAAGCCATGTTGCCGGCGTAAACCAACTGCGTGCTGTCACCCACGAACACAGTATCGGGCGCCTCGGCTTTGATCTCGTTCAACAGCGCAATATGCGCTCGGTAATCGTCGCCAAGTTCCGCCCGAATGGCCATGCGTACTTCTGCAATGCGATTGCCAAAGCCGGGAAGTTTCTGGTCGAGGCGGCCGGTCAGGCGACTTGTGATCTGCGCGGCATCCCCAACCAAGATATGCGTTGGATCTGCATTGCTCCTTGCTTGGTCAACATCAATGTCCACCCGCACCATCGGTTTTGGTGGCAGCGGGCCGAGCGTCTCGTACATATCGTAATCGGTGGGTCCCAGTTCCGTGCCGATAGCCACCAAACCATCCGCCTCATCTATCAGTTTGCGCACCGATGGCAGGCTGGCACTTGCATGCAGGACCAGCGGATGGTCAGCGGGGAAAGCGCCGCGGGCATTCACAGTGGTGATAATGGGTGCACTTAGTTTTTCAGCAAGTGCGAGGATTTCCGGCGCGGCGCGTCGCGTGCCGCCACCGGCAAGGATCAGCGGTTTGGACCATTGATCCAACACTTGTAAGGCGGCTTCCATCTCGGCAGCTATGGGGCATGGTGAAACTGGATTTGCGGACGCCGGCGGTGCATCGCCACACATCGCGTTTATAGCCGCCAGCGGCAGTTCAATGTGCACCGGTCCAGGGCGTCCCGTGGCGAACAGACCGTACGCGGCATCTAAGGCCGTCCGCAGCTCTTCGCCATTTGTTACGGTGGAAGATTGAACCGCCACCGTACGGGCAAATGCTGCCTGATCAGGCATTTCGTGCAGCCTGCCCCGCACCAGACGGTCCAGGTCGTTGACCGCCGAGATGACCAGCATAGGCACGCTGTCAGCGCGGGCCTGCAGCATGGCAGTGGCGATGTTGCTAAGCCCTGGCCCTGTGATGACGAAACAAACGCCTGGCTTGCCGCTCACCCGCGCATAGCCATCGGCCATAAAGCCGGCTCCCTGCTCGTGGCGCGGCGTGATGTGGCGAATGGGCGAACCGGCGAGCCCTCGATATAGCGACACCGTGTGGACGCCTGGAATGCCGAACACATAATCCGTGCCCCGTGCTTCAAGGCAGCGGATTAGATATTCCCCTAATGTTTGGCTCATGCGGCGGAGTTCCGCGCCAACCCTTGAGCAAAGCGCCGGATACGGGCGCAGCCCTCGCGGATTTGATCTTCACTGCCGGTGAAGGACAATCGCGCAAAGCCCGCCGCGTTGGGGCCAAATGCACCACCATTGAGCAGGGACAGTTTTTCAGCGTCGTACAACGCCGCGGTAAACTCCCCCGCGTCCATGCCAGTGCCACGCACGTCGAGCAGCACAAACATACCTGCTTCTGGTGACATCACTTCAATCTGTGGTGTGCCATCGAGAAGCTCCACCACCAAGTCTCGCCGCTTTTGATAGAGGCCGCGCATTTCGTCTGCGGCGTCCGCGGCCTGTTCCAATGCGGTCAGGGCGGCTTCCTGCACAAACCCGGGCAGGCCGTAGAGCATGCACAGCGCCATATTGTCGGCATGGACGGCCAGCTCTTTCGGCCCCGCCAGCCAGCCCGTGCGCCAACCGGTCATGGCGTGGGATTTTGACAGGCTTCCCACGGTCGCAGTGCGATCCGCCATGCCGGGCAGGGAGGCAATTGATATGTGCTCGGCCTCAAACGTCAGTGCGCCATAAACCTCGTCCGACAAAACCCAAAGGTCGTGACGCTTCGCGATATCGGCAATGGCTTCCAACTCAGCGCGGCTCATCACAACGCCGGTGGGGTTGTTGGGGTTGGAAAACGCAATCACCCGCGTGGCGGGCGTGATGGCGGCTTCAATTCGCGCAATGTTGGGACGGAAACCATCATCTTCCGAATTAGGCACCCGCACCAACTGCGCTCCCGTGGCCCTCAGCAGCGCCTCATAGGTCACGTACATGGGATCCAGCGAAATCACCTCGTCTCCGGGCGCCAGCAGCAATTGCGCTGCGGTGTAAAGCGCGTTCTGCGTACCGGCCATGACTGTCAAATTGTCAGCGCCATAGATCTCAACGCCTGCAACACCATTCATGTATTTGGCAATCGCGGCCCGCAGCTGCCTGCGACCGTTGATTTCGGCGTAGTGAGTATCACCGCCGCGCAACGCTTCCACCGCCCTCTCCACGATGACCGGAGGTGTGTCGAAGTCCGGGTCACCCACGCTCATCATCAGCACGGTGGGGTCGCTTTTAGAGTCCTGATAGGCCCGAAAATGAATGTCCCATGCTGAGGCGCCGTCGCCTTTGATCCAGTCCGCACGGGGGGAAAAGCGGGGCATGGCATGTCTCCAAATAGCGGGGATTGTTGGGTGTTGGCCGCACATAAACAGCGGCCACCGCCCCGCGCAACCCACCTGGGGTGACGCAGCTCGTTGGCATTTGAAATGTATCGGTAGGGCGCTGTTAACCACCATGAACATCGGTGGCCATCGCAGCTTGCGAATTTGCCCAATCTAAACCGTTGGCTGCGCATCTTGTCACCCGGCAGGGGAAAGCTGGCGCCGCAGAGCGCACAACAATGAGGCACCCCGCGAAAGGGACGAGCGATGAAGAAGACATGTTTGGTTACCGGTGGAGCCGGATTTCTGGGAAGTCACGTTTGCACCCGCCTGCTGGCTGAGGGGCACCGTGTGGTGGCCGTGGACAGCTTGCAGACAGGCCGCCGCGAAAATCTGTCCGCCATCATGGCCAATCCTGACTTCGGCTTTGTGGAAGCGGATGTGCGCACGCCATTGCCCGACATCGCCTTTGACGAACTGTGGAATCTTGCATGCCCGGCATCGCCCCCCGCCTATCAGGCGGACCCGGTGGACACGATGATGGTCAACGTGCTGGGCATGAAAAACGTGCTCGACCACGCCCGCATGCACGGTGGCCGCGTATTCCAGGCTTCCACGTCCGAAGTTTATGGCGACCCTGAAGTTCACCCGCAGACCGAAGCCTATCGCGGTGCGGTGAACACGATCGGGCCCCGTGCCTGCTATGATGAAGGCAAGCGCGCCGCCGAAACACTGTGCTTCGACTATCACCGCCAATACGGCACGCAAATCAAGATTGCGCGCATCTTCAATACTTATGGTCCCAATATGGACCCGGCGGATGGTCGCGTGGTGTCCAACTTCATCATGGCTGCGCTCACCGGCGAGCCGTTGGCGATTTATGGCGGCGGTGGCCAGACGCGCTCCTTCTGCTACGTCGATGATCTGGTGGACGGTTTCTTCCACCTCATGCGGTCCAACGCTTCTATTCTCGGTCCCGTGAATATGGGCAACCCCGGTGAGTTCACCATCCGCCAACTCGCCGACATTGTGCTCGAAATGACCGGTAGCAAAAGTGAGCTGATCGACAAGCCTTTGCCGCAGGATGATCCGCTGCAACGCAAGCCGGACATCTCGTTGGCAAGCGAGCTGTTCGGCTGGTCGCCAAAAGTGCATCTGCGAGAAGGTCTGACCCGCACCATTCCGTACTTCGCGCAATATGTAGCTGCGCCGAACCACACCGAGGCTGCTTAACATGGCCCGCGTACTAGTCACCGGCGGTGCTGGCGATCTTGGCAGCCATGCCCGCAAAGCACTCGCAGAGGCCGGCCACGAGCCGATTGTCTATGACAATCTGGTGTATGGCCACGAAGACAATGTGAAATGGGGACCCTTCGAGGAAGGCGATATCCGCGACGCCGACCGTCTCGATATGGTGTTTGCCCGCCACAAGCCCGACCTTGTGATGCACTTTGCCGCCTTCGCCTATGTGGGCGAAAGCATGGTGGACCCGGCCAAGTATTACGTCACCAATGTGGGTGGCTCTATTAATCTGCTGGAGGCGATGCGCCGCAACGGGTGCGGGCAGATCATCTTCTCCTCCACTTGTGCAACCTATGGCGAGCCGGAGCAATTGCCCATCACAGAAGCCACGCCGCAATTGCCGGTGAACCCCTACGGCATGACAAAGCTGACGATCGAGCGCGCAATGCAAGACTATGCTGCGGCCTACGGCCTGCGCTGGGTCGCCTTCCGTTACTTCAACGCCGCCGGTTGTGATCCGGACGGTGAATTAGGCGAGCGCCACGATCCGGAAACCCATGTTATCCCGCTGGCCATTGAGGCAGCGCTGGACGATGGGGCAGGGCGCCGTTTCCGCGTCATGGGCACAGATTATCCGACGCCGGACGGTACATGCCTGCGGGACTATATCCACGTGTCGGACTTGGCCGACGCCCATGTGCTTGGCATTGATTATTTGCTCGGGGGCGGCTGCAACACCGCTTTCAACCTGGCCACTGGCCGGCCCACATCTGTGCGCCAGATCGTTGACGCGGTGGAAAAGGCGACGGGCCGCACCGTTCCGACTGATTATGCACCCCGCCGCGCTGGCGATCCGGCCGCCCTGTTTGCCGTCTCCAATATGGCTCGTGAGGTGCTGGGTTGGAAGCCGCGCTTTACCGACATTGACGAGACAATTGCCACCGCCGCCCGCTGGTTTGCTGGCCGCAACACGTCTGCCCTGCAGGCGCCGCCTTCGGTGACGCCCATTCCGGTCAGATCCAAGGAAATGGCCCAATGAGCATGGACATCACCATCATTGGAACCG
This sequence comes from Pseudomonadota bacterium, assembly GCA_038749385.1. Classification (GTDB taxonomy): domain Bacteria; phylum Pseudomonadota; class Alphaproteobacteria; order Rhizobiales; family Rhizobiaceae; genus JBCBXA01. The sequence continues at coordinate 4,864 of JBCDIB010000119.1, forward strand.
GCTATGTGGGCCTGGTTTCCGGGGCCTGCCTGGCCGCGCTCGGTCACAATGTCATTTGCGTCGATAAGGATCAGCGCAAGATCGACATGCTGCACGATGGGGACATACCCATCTATGAACCCGGCCTGGCCGACCTTGTGCAGAAAAATGTGCGCGATGGTCGTTTGGGTTTCAGCCTTGATGTGGAGACCAGCTGCAAAAACCGCGATGCCGTTTTCATTGCAGTTGGCACACCCACCAAGTCCGGCTCCGAGACAGCCGATCTGCGCTTTGTCCGCGCCGCAGTGCAGGAAGTTGCCCGCGCCGTGACAGGCTTCACGGTCATAGTCACCAAAAGCACCGTGCCCGTCGGCACCAATGCCGAGATGTACCGCGTGGCGTTGCAAGAGCTGCCGATGAACGCTGATATTGCCGTGGCCTCGAACCCGGAATTTCTGCGCGAAGGCGCCGCGATTGACGATTTCATGCAGCCGGACCGCATCGTGGTCGGGACGGAAGATCAGCGTGCTGCCCGCGTGATGCGTGACATTTATGCGCCCCTTACTGAGCCAATGATTTCCGGCGGTGCGGGCGCGCCGCTGCTGGAGACAGGTCTGGAAACAGCTGAGCTCATCAAATATGCCGCCAACGCATTTCTGGCCGTCAAGATCAGCTACATCAACGAGATCGCAAACCTGTGCGAGCGGGTTGGCGCAGATGTGGATCAGGTGGCCGACGGTATGGGCATGGACGCGCGCATCGGTCGTGCCTTCTTAAACACCGGCCCGGGTTGGGGCGGCTCTTGCTTCCCCAAAGACACACGCGCGCTTGCAGCAACTGCCGATGAGCACGGTACCCATGTTGCCATCGTCAACGCTGCCATCGCCGTCAATTGCCAGCGCAAGGATGATATGATCAGCCGCGTCGTCGCTGCTTGCGGCGGATCTGTCCGAGGCAAAACCATTGGCGTTCTGGGGCTTACCTTTAAAGGCCAGACTGATGACATGCGCGAAGCGACCTCGCTGGTGGTGTTGCCGGAACTGGTGCGCATGGGCGCGCGGGTGAAAGCCTACGACCCGTCAATGCGGGTGGGGGCTCACCACGAAGCCCATAAATTGCTGCCACAGGTCATCATGTCCGACACACCACAATCAGCAGCGCGGCTTGCCGATGTTATGGTTGTCATGACTGATTGGCAGGAATTCAAGGCTTACGATATGGCTGCTATGGCCCGTGTGATGCGCGTGCCGACCATGGTGGATCTGCGCAATCTGTTTGACGGCCAGGCAATCATTGACGCGGGCTTTTCGGCGTACCAAGGCCTGGGTCGGCCACCTCTTGAAGCCACGGCAAATATGGCCAACTTGGCCTGTGCCGTCCCGGCGGAGTGAGCTGGTGACTGTCCTCATCACAGGCGGGGCGGGCTATATAGGTTCCCACACTCTGGTGGAATTTTTGCAGGCCGGGCGCGAAATTGTCGTCCTCGACAATTTCTGCAACTCGACGCCCGAAAGCCTGCGCCGCGTTGAGGCACTCACCGGCAAAAGTATCACAATGGTCGAGGGTGACATTCGCGATCGCCCGTTGGTGGAAGCCACGCTGCGCAAGCATAAGATAACATCGGTTGTCCATTTTGCCGGCCTGAAGGCTGTCGGCGCCAGCGGCACCGACCCGCTGGAATATTACAATATCAACGTTGTTGGCTCCGAGCGGCTTTTCAGCGCCATGAAGGCCTGTGAAGTGTTCGATCTGGTGTTCTCCTCATCTGCGACGGTCTACGGCGAAGCGGACTATCTGCCATTTGACGAGCAGCACCCGCTTAGGGTCACAAACCCTTATGGCCGCACCAAACTGATGATTGAAGACATGCTGCGCGATCTGGCCACCAGCGACCAACGCTGGCGCATCGCGATTTTGCGCTACTTCAATCCCGTAGGGGCCCACGCCAGTGGAATGATCGGCGAAGACCCGCGGGGCGTACCGAGCAATCTCATGCCCTATGTGTCCGATGTCGCCTTAGGCAAACGCCCGCGGCTGACGGTCCATGGCGACGATTACGACACGCCTGACGGCACGGGCATCCGTGACTTCATTCACGTGGTGGATTTAGCGCAGGGGCATCTGAGCGCCCTAGATGGTCTGACAAAGCATGGCAATTTTGCCGTGAACCTCGGCACGGGGCAGGGCCATTCCGTTCTGGAAATGGTTTCCATGTTCGAGCGCATTTCCAACCGCAAGGTGCAATATGAGGTGGGCCCACGCCGGCCTGGCGACATTTCAATCAGCTATGCAGCGACTGATAAGGCGTATCAATTGCTGGGATGGCGGGCCAGATTGGGCCTGTATGAGATGTGCCGC
>JBCDIB010000120.1:0-7182 GCA_038749385.1 Pseudomonadota bacterium
TCTCTGCCAATGCCGCTTCCAGCTCGCCGTGAATGGTGCGCTCGCCCGACACAAGGCGCGATGCGTTGGCGCTGGTGCCGTAATGATCAACGGCAGCACGGGCCGCTTCACGCACATCGGCGTGTTCACCCACGGAGATATAGTCATATGAACAGAAATTGACGGTAGATTTGCCGTTAATCTCCACCACTGCGGCACCGCTGTCCGCCGTATGACGCATATATGGGTTGCCCAGACCAACGCTTTGAGCGACCTTTTTTTGCAAGGCGGCCTTCTTGATTTCCGGCAGTGCCGCCCAATCAAAGCTCGCAGACTTTGTCGCAACGGGTTTTTTGCCGCCCTTCTTATTGGCCAACATCTGCGCGACCAAAGCTGCGCGGTCCTCACGCGTCATCTTACGACTGACAGGTTTGTTGGCAGGTTTGTTGGCAGCTTTTGGGTCCGAAGCGTTGGAATCGGTCATGGAAGGCCCTGTAGATATGGCGGTTGACGCCTATTTTTGCGCGCTCGACCCCACCAAGCGCATCGAAAATTGGTACGCTGACCAAGGGTCATTTTCAACCGGTGTCTGGAGCTACACCGCTCTTGCAGCACAATAGGCCAATTTTGAGATGCATCCCCGACACACCCTCGAAGATGACGGGGCAACAAAGCCTGGTGAAGGGCAGGCTGCGAGGGGCAGTCATGGGCCAATGGAATATCTGGTTAACCCAGATGGCTAAAATTTTAGGCGCTTTGGTCATTTGGAATCAATCTGGCTCGTGGAGGCGTGTTATGTAACCGCCACTACAGTTTGAGTGTTGCACGCAGGCAACGCCGGGCGGCAGATGCAGCCTAGCTTCGCTTGTGGCTTGCCACCGTTGCGTCATGGGCTACAAGTCCGCAGTGCTGCCGATAGTCTCGGTGCACATGTCGAGCCGGGGCTCGCGGGAAGAGGGTAATAGGGTTTGCAATTCATGCGTCCGACAAATTTGATGCGGTTGCTGGCATGTCTGGCAGGCGCTGCGACCCTGGCGGCCTGCACCGCGCTGCCAAGCGCCGGACCAAGCGCCATCGATATCGCCATGTATTCGGCCACAGATGTGGCGCCCCAGTCCGATTCGACCAAACCAAAGCTGCGCTTTGAAGTCATCGATGTGACAGAAGGCGTACTGGCAGCACTCAACCGTCAGATCGACAACAGTTTCTCCGGCACATTTGGCTCGCAGGGTTCCGCAGGCAAGATCGTCGTCGGCCGCGGTGATCGGGTGACAGTCACCATTTGGGAGGCGGCTTCCGGCGGGCTCTTCACAGGTGCGGACGGGGCCAGCGCCTCGCAACTGCCCGTTCAGCCCGTTGCTTCCGATGGCACCATCGTCGTCCCCTATGCCGGCCGCATCCGTGCCGCAGGGCGCACGACATTCGAAATCAAACGCACTATTGAAACAGCATTGCAGGGCAAAGCGATTGATCCGCAGGTGCTGGTGTCGGTTGTAGAGCCGGTGTTCAACACCGTCACAGTGACCGGTGAGGCCGCAAAAGGTGGCCGCGTGCCTCTATCCGGTCGCGGTGATCGCCTGCTGGATGTGATCGCCAGCGTTGGCGGTCCGACAGCACCCGTCAAGGAAGTCTCCATCCAACTGACACGGGGCAACAAGACCCGGCGCGTCGCTATGGAACGCGTCATCAAACGACCCAGCGAGAACGTGTTCGTACGCGCCGGTGACGTTGTAACCCTTTTGCGCGACGCCCGAACACTGACGGTCTTTGGTGCCACGAAGCAAAATGTTGAAGTGCCCGTCACGCCCAGCGAGACGGTGCTCAGCGAGGCGATTGCCCGAGCTGGCGGCTTGAACACAGCACTGGCCGATCCTCGTGCCGTCTTCATCTACCGCGTCGAGAATGCAGACCTGGTGCGCCACCTTGTGCCCCAGAGCAAGCTGGCCGTCGACAACAGCCTGGTGCCCGTCATCTACCGCGTGAACCTGAAGGACCCCTCCGGTTTCTTCATCGCGCGCGGCTTTAAGATGCAGGACAAGGATGTGCTGTACGCAGCCGATGCGCCTGCCGTGCAGTTCGGCAAGTTCACCTCTCTGCTCGGTCAAGTTCTCGGGCCGGCGTCACAGACCGTGGGCATCGCGGCGGGAGTACGAGCTTTGAACGAGTAGGCAACACCCTGCCCACCGATTGAGGCAGTTCCCGCAGGCGCAGCACTGCTGGTGATTGAAAGATAAAAGCCTGGAGCTGACAGAGCTCCGGGCTTTTTTCTTTTGCGGTGAGGTTGGCCAGCGCTTCTAGCCGTAGCGACGCCATGAAAAGCGGCCGGCAGGTTTTTCGTCTTCAGATGCCGGTGCAATCTGCATGTGGCGCACGTCCTGATCGATCTGCCCGGCCTCCATGCGCTCCCGCGTCACGGGATGGGTGGCTTCCAAAGCATCGAACCCGACCCTCAGCATCAGCTCAATCTGGTCGGGCAGCACGTCGCCCACCGCACGAATTTCGCCTTCAAACCCATGGGCATCACGCAGCAATTGGGCCTTGGAGTAGGCCCTGCCATCGGCAAAAGACGGGAACGCCAAAGCTATAATCGGCACACCGGAAAGGTCGCCGTTCAGCTCTTGGACAAGTGGCTCCACCTGATCGCCCGCTTCCAGCAATGGCGCGGTGTCCACGTCACGGTTGGACGCCAGCCATTCGCTGACCGGCACCAATTGGGTGCCGCGGTGGCTGATAACGCCGTCTTTCCAAACGGGAGTGTCGGTGGCGAGTGTCGTTTGATCAGTCATTTAAGCCGCCTGCTGCGGCGCCCCATAGAGCGCCTGTTTGAACGGTTCGGGACCAACTCTTCTGTATGCGTCGATAAAGATCTCGGAGGGCTCGCGGCGCAAGTCGATGTAAGTGTCGATCACGGTTTCGATGGCGTCGATCAGCTGGTCATACTCGAAACCACGCCCAATGATCTCGCCGATGGACGTGTTTTCGTCAGCCGAACCGCCCATGGTGATTTGAAACAACTCCGTGCCTTTTTTCTCGACACCAAGAATGCCGATGTGGCCGACATGGTGGTGGCCACACGCGTTGATGCAACCGGAGATCTTGAGCTTGATGGGACCAATATCCACTGCCCGCACGGGGTCTGCAAAGCGTTGGGCTATGTCTTGCGCCACAGGAATGGAACGGGCGTTGGCCAAGGCACAATAGTCGAGGCCGGGGCACGCGATGATATCGCTGATAAGCCCGACATTGGCGGTCGCCAGATCGCACGCCACCAGACCATCATAAATCGCCTTCAAGTCGCCTTTGGCCACATGGGGCAATGCCAGGTTTTGCTCGTGGCTGACCCGCAGCTCATCATTTGCAAACCGCTGGGCTAAGTCCGCAACCGCGTCCATCTGGTCGGCACTGGCGTCACCCGGGGCCTCGCCAATGCCCTTGAGCGAAATGGTCACGCAAGCGTAGTCGGGATGGCGGTGGGCCGATACGTTCTGGCGCACCCATGCCCCAAAGGCTTCATCGGCATCCATCTGGGCCGTGAGAGCTATGGCCTCTTCACTGCGATTGGGCAGCGATGGCGGCGCGAAATAGTCTTCAATGGCAGAAATGTCCGCGTCGGGCAGCGTCAGTTCACCGCCGCGCAAACGCTCAAACTCGGCTTCTATCTGGGCGCGCAATTCTTCCAGCCCGGTCTCGTGAACCAATATCTTGATACGAGCCTTGTACTTGTTGTCGCGACGGCCATTGAGGTTGTAGACGCGCAAAATGGCTGTCGTGTAGGCCAGCAGATTCTCCGGCGGCAGAAACTCGCGTACCAGTTTGCCAATCATCGGCGTGCGACCGAGACCACCGCCCACATAGACCTCAAAGCCCAATTTTCCGTCCTGCTCGCGCATTTGCAGGCCAATATCGTGCACCCGCACTGCGGCGCGGTCGTGGCTAGCTCCGGAGACAGCAATTTTGAACTTGCGGGGGAGATAAGTGAATTCCGGATGCACCGACGACCATTGACGCAAGATCTCGCAATAGGGCCGCGGATCGGCAAGCTCATCTGCGGCGGCACCGGCAAAATGATCGCTGGTAACGTTGCGAATGCAGTTACCAGAGGTTTGCAGTGCGTGCATTTCCACGTCCGCCAGCTCTTCCAAAATGGCAGGCGTGTCGGTCAGCGCGGGCCAGTTGTACTGGATGTTTTGGCGCGTGGTGAAATGGCCGTATCCCTTATCATAGGTCCGGGCGATGTGGGCCAGCTTGCGCATCTGCTTGCTGTCGAGCGTGCCATAGGGAATGGCCACCCGCAGCATGTAAGCGTGCAATTGCAGATAAACGCCATTCATCAGCCGCAGCGGCTTGAACTGGTCCTCGGTGATACGGCCCGCCATGCGGCGCTCCACCTGTTCGGCATATTCAGCCACCCGCGCACCGACAAAGGCGCGGTCGAACTCATCGTAGCGATACATCAGCTCACTCCTAAGCGAGGCTGCCGCACTTAGGCGGCTTGTGCCACTTGGGCTTGCGCGCGGTGCTCAGCCTGTTTGCCAAGGTCGCGGCGCACGGTGGGGCCGGCGATTACGATACGCTCGCGCATACGGGTTGGCTGGTAGCCACCTTCCACTGCAGCAACGTCGATGAGCCGTTCGGACACGACTTCATCGCGGGCGGCCTCCGCCACGGCCCAGGCTTCCAGAGCATCCACATCATCCGCGCTGGCAGGCACCACATCTTCCCATGCCTCAACCCAGCGGAAGCCTGTCGAGAAACCTTTGGGCGCCTGCGTGCCCCATACGGCAATGCCATCGGACAGGCGGTTGGCGGCGAGGGCTTTGAACTGTGCGGTAGACTTGCTGGACACGAAACTTCTCCAAATTTGGATTTTGCCCATCATAGTCGCCGCACCCCAAGCCGAGCAGGCGCGCCATTGCGCCGAAACCGCAGCGCAGGAAATATCATCCCGCCAAAATGCGGTTTCGTAGGCGAGGCCGATTGGCAGGGTCTGTCTAAGCACATACGCGTAGGCTGTTTACCGCCGTGGCAAATGGGCTAAGGAAGACACGTGGCCCCGTAGCTCAGCTGGATAGAGCACAGGATTCCTAATCCTGGGGTCGCGCGTTCGAATCGCGCCGGGGTCACCATTGCTTCCAGAGGGTCTTTATAACTCCAGCTATTTGCTGCGCCTTGGTGTTTGGGGCGGTGCAGTTCATGGTGAAGCCATGAGCAATGCAGAATTTTATCTATCTGTCTTTTTGCTGGTCCTGGCGGCAACGCCTTCGTTTGCGCAGTCGCCGGATCCCATTTGTTTTGAGACGATCAACGCCCGCCAAGTGGGTGTCGCGGCGGTACATGACGCGCAAACAGTGGAGCTAACCGATGGACGTTTGGTATCACCGGCAGGGCTGTACATCCCGACGTGGCTTCCGCTGGAAGCGGTGGATGATGTGCACAGCAATATGCGCTCCCTGCTGAAGGGCCGGTCTGTGCGCGTGTTCAACCTGTCCAAGGATCTTGATCGGCATGGACGCACACCAGCATTCATCGCATTTGACGGCGGGCGCAGTTTGCAAGGTTCGCTTCTCGCGGCTGGCCTTGCACGGCTGGCGCACGCAAAGGGCATACCGTGCTTTGAAACGCTCTCGTTTGCCGAACGGACCGCGCAACGCAGCGCAGCTGGGCTTTGGAAAAACGCGCCAGTACACACACCCGCAAGCGAGCAATTGCGTCAATTGACCGGCCATTACGTGACGGTTCGAGGCAGGGTTCAAAGCGTTGGCATCCGCGAGAAGCGTCACTACCTTAATTTCGGCGCGAAATGGCGCGAAGACTTCACCGTTGAATTGTCGCCACGAACAACTGCCAGACTGTTCGGGGACACTGCGGAATTGCAAAGACTTGATGGTCAATGGGTGACAATACGTGGCAGGCTGCGCAGTAAAGGCGGGCCCATGATCGTGGTGCAGCAGGAAGGCCAGATCGATTTTTACCAAAACGTCGCAGAATAAAGCTGACGCAGGCCGCCGAACCCGGCATTGGCTTGCCACCGGTGCCGTATTGGCAACCGGACTGGCTTTGGCTGCCTGCAATGGCACCGTTCTCTCAACAGAGGGATTGGGGTTGGGCCGTAGCAATGCCAATGGATTCACCGCCCAGGCGCCTCAAGGGCCGAAAGTGTCGGTGGAAAGCGTGCAGGCACGGGACGCGCAATCGCGGATCGGCGCAAAGGAGCATCCACGCATTCTCAGTCTGTATGGCGGTGTTTACCGAAACTCAGAGGTCGAACGTCTGGTGGCGCTGATCGTCAGCCGACTTGTGGAGCAGAGTGGTGAGACCGACCGCGCGTATCAGATAACGGTGCTCGATTCGCCTTCGGTGAACGCCTTCGCGCTGCCAGGTGGCTTCATTTACGTCACACGGGGACTTGTTGCCCTTGCCAATGATTCGTCGGAGCTGGCAGCGGTGATTGCCCACGAAATGGGCCACGTGGCAGCCTCCCATGGAGTGAAACGCAACGAACGCGCGCGCACCGCATCGGTGCGGGGCAAAGTGGTGCGTGATCTTCTGTCGGGCGGCGACCCAACACGGGACACGCTGGACAAGCTCAGCCTCGCACGTTTTTCGAGAAACCAAGAACTTGAGGCAGACCTGCTGGGCGTGCAGCTGGCGGGTCGCGCAGGGTTCGACCCCTATGCACAAGCTCGGTATCTGCGTTCCATGCAATTGTTTTCTCGCTGGAAGACAGGAGGCACCGACGGTGCGCCGGACGGTTTGGACTTTCTGTCCACGCACCCCAGCGCACCCAAGCGCGCGGAACTGGCCCGGGCGGCGGCAGCCAAGTTTGGCGAGCAGGGATCGACAGGGGAGCGCAATAGGGAGCGCTACCTTGAAGGCATTGACGGGCTGACATTTGGCGACAAGCCCGAGGAAGGATTGGTGCGCGGCCGTTCTTATTTCCATCCCGGCTTGGGCGTCACCTTCACCGTGCCCGAGGGCTTCCGGCTGGATAACCGTCCAGAGGCCATCGTGGCGGCAGGACCGGGGGAACGGGCCATTAGGGTGGATGCTGCCCCGCTGCCAGCGGGCAAATCGCTGAACGATTACCTTAATTCCGGCTGGATCGGCGGGCTGTCCGACTCACCGCCTCGACTGGGCACCGTCAACGGCATGGATGTTTTGCGCGCCAAAGCCTCATCAAATGATTGGGTTTTCGACATCGCA
>JBCDIB010000121.1:0-7080 GCA_038749385.1 Pseudomonadota bacterium
CCCGCCTTTGGCAAGCGTTCGTTAACCAAGGGCGTTTACGGTTTGGGAAGATTTGGCGCTTGCGCAGCGCTTCCACCCGGATTTCATCTTGGATTTGCGGACCCGCCTTTGACCCGTCATTCGCCAGAAAGCGATGTGCTTGGACCCGTACAACTCAGGTTGGCGGCGGGCTTTGCGCTGTGCTGTCTGGCTTGGCCGCAGATCGCTCAGGCCCAGACACAGACACAGGATCAACAGCCACCTCCATCTCTTGGCGGGCTTCGATCTGCCACTGGAATTTTTGATCCGCTGGTGGTTTTGAACCCCAACACCAACACTGCAGATCCGGCCGCGTCGGCAGGGGTGATAGCCGCTCCCCCTGATAGTGAGCTGCCCTTGACGACCGGCACGCCGCGCCTGCGGGGGACAACAGCAGCCGCAGCGGTGGAAAGCGCAGACCTAATCGGACCAATCGGTGCGCCGGAAAACGCGCAAGCTGCGGCGGCAGCCACCGTGGTCTCCAACGCAGCGGGCCCAACATTTGCGCCAACACCCCCCGACGATCCCTATGCGCCCGAACCGCTTCGGCTCGGCATGTTCAATGTCAATGGCGAAGGAACGCTAACTTACGGCAAGTCCACCAATGTCTCGAACTCGGCTGGTGGCACTGAGGGTCAGTTCAGCTCCGTACAGTTTGAAGGTGGCGCGGTGTCCGACTGGTCGCGCCATCAATTGCGCTTCGCCAGCGCAGTAGACATGGATTTGAACCGGGGCACAGGCCGCAACCGGCCCACAGATATAGATCTGGAAGCCTTCCTGCGTTTAGATCTGGGCGAAGCCTCCGCGGTGACTTTGGGTGCTGGCTACGGCCTGTCCACAGAAGACGCGTCTTCGCCCAACGCGTTGATCACCGGCAGCGACAATCCGTTCCTGTCCGAATACAGCCTCGATATCGCATATGAGCGAAACGCTGGTTTGATCGGCCTGCAATTGCGCGGTGGGCTGACCGCCGCCCGCTATGGCGACATACAAATTGCCGGCCAGCCCAACGTTTCCCAGACGTCCCGTGATCGCAATGGCGCAACCCTGGGCGCACGTCTTGGTTACAATGGCGGGGGCCGGATAACGCCCTTCGTTGATGTGGAATACGAATTGGGCCGTCGGGTAACTGCGCTGGATGCGGCTGGCTTCAACCGAAACTTCAATGGCATGCGCGCGACCGTTGGCGCCGATGTGGACCTAACGGGTAAGCTAAGCGGATCATTGCAAGCTGGCTACAGCCGCCGCGACTATGCAGATGTGCGCCTTCCAAATATTGGAGGCCTGATCGTTGAGGGCAATCTGGATTGGCAGGCCACGGACCGTCTGCGCGTCGGCCTAAACTTGAATTCCGAGATTGCAGGCCAGTCCACACCCGGTGTCAGCGGCTCCATAGCTAGGGGCGCGGGCGCGTCTGTCGATTGGCAGGCCACGGACGCGCTGGCATTTGGGCTGAATGCGGGCGTCACCAGAACCAACTATTCCAACGCTGAACAGGACACGGAATATACCGTATCTGCCAGTGCGGATTATTGGCTAACACCCCATGCGGGTGTGACGGCGCAAGTGGGGCGGACCCAGCTTCAAACCAACCGCGTCGGCGCCGCTTATTCTGCGACCTCCGTCGAGTTTGGTCTCAAGGTGCGGCATTAAAGCTTCCAGACCGGAGGCTATAGGTGACTATTTCACAAGACTGCCTCATTTGGTAAACAAAGACTTTAGACATTCCCTCTAGCTTTACGCGTAAATGTATATGCTTTGCTTCAGGAGGTTTTGATGACCCGATTTCGCAGATTGATGGTCTTGCTGTGGACGCTGGCTCTCGTCAGCCCACTGGTAACTGTTCCTGCTTCGGCCAATGCAGGTTTTCAGAAGTGGATTCGCGATTTTTATCCGGTTGCCGCCCGCGAAGGCATCAGCCGCGCCACATATGATCGCGCCTTTGCTGGCGTCACGTCCCCCGACGCAACGGTTCTGAAAAAGGCGAACTACCAGCCTGAATTCCGCTCCTCGACGCGCAAATATTTCTCCACCCGCGTCAATGATTTCGCCATCAATAAGGGCCGCAAGATGGAGGCCAAGTGGCGCACTACGCTGGAGCGGATCGAGCGTCAGTTTGGTGTTGATCGTTGGACCCTCATGGCCATTTGGTCCATGGAGTCCAGCTTCGGTTATATCCTCGACAAGGGGTACGCGCAGCACAACATCGTGCGGGCACTGGCCACGCTGGCCTATGCTGACCCTAAGCGCAAAAAATTTGGGCGCGGGCAATTGCTCGCGGCATTGAAGATGCTGGAGCGCGGTTACATTCAGCCCAAAGAATTGCGTGGCTCGTGGGCCGGTGGCATCGGCCACACACAGTTTATCCCCGGCAGCTATCTGCTTTACGCGGTCGATATGGATGGTGATGGACGCCGTGACATCGTCAATTCTGTACCCGATGCGCTGGCCACTGCCGCCAACCTTCTAAAACAGAATGGGTGGCAGACGGGCAAGACCTGGGGCTATGAAGTCATGATCCCAAACAATTTCAATTATGGCCTGCTGAACGACCCTAAATTTACGTTGGCTGAATGGGCTCGCCGGGGCTTGAAGCGTCCAGTCGGCAATGCGTTTCCGCGCCCGGCGGACAAGGCACATTTGAAAATGATCGCCGGTGTCAAAGGGCCAGCACACCTGATGATCCGCAATTTCTACGTGCTCAAGCGCTATAACAATTCAAACAAATATGCCCTTGCGGTTGGCCATCTGGCGGATCGGATGCGCGGCTTTGGAGAGTTTGCGACGGCTATTCCCAACGATAACGGGACGCCGGGCTTGAGCATAGCCGATTCAAAGGAATTGCAGCGACACCTCCAGGCTAAGGGTTTCTACAAAGGCGAGATTGACGGTAATATTGGCTCGGGTTCCAAAGCAGCCATTCTGCAATATCAGATTGCAGCTGGCCTGAAGGCCGATGGTCAACCGTCGCCAACACTTCTGAAGCGAATACGCGGGGGATGAGTCTTCTCATTCCATCACGAATTGCCGGAAAGGCGCTCGGACCATCCGCGCGCCTTTTTGTGCGTCTGGCGCTTTGTTTGGCGGTGGCGGCATCGTTCACCGCATATCAGGCGGGCATGTCCGTTGCGGTGGCGCAGGAGCGAAACATATTCCAGCGCATATTCGGGCCACGGCGTGCTGCTCCGAGGCCGCAGACACAAACACGCACACAGCCACAAACAAACGCCGCTCCAAGAAGAACCCAGAGAGCGACCGCAGTTGCGCCCGTTGCCACCGAGGACGCCCTTGTTGAGAAGGTGGATAATGCGTCCATTATTCTGGTGGCGGGCGACTTCTATGCCGGTGCGCTGGCTCGTGGGCTAGAGACCGCTTTTGCCGGCGATGCGGCCGTGCGGGTCGTCAACCGGTTCAACGGTAACTCGGGCATTGTGCGCGACGATTTCTACGATTGGCCAAACGAATTGGGCGCAATCATTGATGAGCTTTCCCCAGCGGCGGTGGTTTTCATGGCGGGCGCAAATGACCGCCAACCCATTCGCCGCGATGGCGAAACGCTGGACAAGCTGAGCGATGCGTGGAGCGAGGCTTATCGATCTCGTATTCAGAGCATTGCCAACGTTGCCGCCAACAAGCGCGTGCCCATGTTTTGGGTGTCCACACCCCCGCCACGCTCGGGCGCACTGAGCGCTGATTATTTGGCATTCAATTCTATGTTGGATGCCCAGCTGGCCGTTGGTCCGGGGGAGTTCATCGACATATGGGACAAGTTTACAACAGACGAGGGCGCATTCACATCACGCGGGCCGGACGTGAATGGCCAATTGCGCAAATTGCGCACAAATGACGGACTAAACTTCACCAAAGCTGGTCGGCAGAAGCTGGCATTTTACGCCGAGCAACCTTTGCGCGCTTTGCTGGAAGGGCGCAGCGATGCGGTGTTTGCCGCGGCGGCTGGCGGCGAAGATGAAGTGCAGTCGCTGGAACCTGCGGAGCCGGTGGGTCCGATTTTGAGTGTTGCGCCCGTCTCCTTAGACGCGCTCCCCACCAACGCTAACGGTCTGGAATTGGCCGGAGGTCCCGCGGCAGCCCTGCGGCTGGAGAAACGTAAGGCCGAGCAAACTCAAGCGGGTACCGCGCCCTCCGATCACCTCGAAGGTGGTCCAAAGGGAAGGGCTGACGACTTCTTTTGGCCGAAATAGCGAAATTCGATATCTGCTTTTGCGTATCGAATAACGTGTGAAATTTGCCCTGACTAATCAGTACAGTTTTTCGCTTTTTGTTTACCGTATAGTGCAAAGCCTATAAATGCTTCATATCGAAGTCCCATGGTCGCCACAAACAGGTAAGTGTTTGCCGTCGCCCCCGGTGGACATAGACCGGTGACATATTGAGACTTCGAGCCCGACCTTGGCCATGCCAAGGTCGGGCAATTTTTTTCATCATTACAATCAGCCGAATTCGCCCTTAGGGTTGCGGCAGCCGCTTGTGCAATCCCCTTTGTTTTTGCGAAGTGTGCGTGTGCTTCAAAACAGTTGAGACGATATGGAATTTGCCAGTGACAATTGGGCCGGCGTGGCTCCCCAGATCAGTGCGGCGCTCGCCAAAGCCGGCGAAGAGTTCGCCGCTGCATACGGCACCAGTGATGTGGATGTTCAGGTGGAGGCCATGCTGGCTGACGTGTTTGAACGTCCGGTCAGCGTGTTTTTTGTCGCCACAGGCACTGCCGCCAACGCCATGGCATTGTCCGCAATGTCGAAGCCTGGAGGCGTGATCTTTTGCCACGAGGAAGCGCACATCAATGTGGATGAATGTGGCGCCATCGAATATCTCACCGGGGGCACAAGGCTCAAAGGTTTGCCCGGAGATGAGTGCAAACTGAGCCCCGAAACAATTAGCCGGGCTGCCGCAGAATTCGACCCGTCATTTGTGCATGGTGGGCGTCCTGTGGGTGTATCCGTCACGCAGGCTACTGAGGCGGGTGCGGTATATTCGGTAGCAGAAATCGAGGCGATTGCCGCCGCCACCAAGGCGGCTCGTTTGCCGCTGCATATGGATGGCGCACGTTTCGCCAATGCCCTCGCTGCCACCGGTGCAACCCCCGCCGAAATGACATGGAAGGCTGGTGTGGATCTTTTGTCGTTTGGTGCCACGAAAAATGGCTGTTGGTGCGCGGAAGCGCTGGTGGTGTTCAACGATGATTTGGCGGTCGACATTCAATGGCTGCGCAAACGTGCCGGTCATCTGTTTTCCAAAACACGTTTTATTGCGGTGCAATTTGAGGCTTATTTGCGCGATGGCCTCTGGCTGAAACTGGCGGCCCATGCCAACGGGATGGCCGGTCAATTGGCAGCGGGCCTGGCGCAGTCAAACAGGGCCAAAATTACCGGCACACCGCAGGGCAATGAGCTGTTCGTCTGGCTCAAACGCGATGATGTTGAAAAGCTGCGCGGGCAGGGGGCCAATTTCTACGACTGGCCGGACGTCCACCACTCAAACGCCCAGGACATGCGGGCCGCTGACATGCAGCTTGTACGCCTTGTAACATCTTTCGCCACTACCGAAGACCAAATCGCCCGGTTTGTGGAAGGCGTGCGCGCCTGACAACGTGCTGCGTGCAACAAAAAACCCAGCACCAAAGGTGCCGGGTTCTGTTTGAGCCAAAAAGCGAGACCGTTTAGCCGGCGGCTTTTTCCGCATTTGCAGTGGCTTCGATTTGTGGTGCATCATCATCATTGGCCACGCAAATCGCGATCGTCCGTGGTTTCATGGTTTCAGGCAGCTCGCGGTGCAGTTTTACAGTCAGGAGACCGTTTTCAAGGCGCGCACCGTACACTTCCACATAATCGGCTAGCTGAAACCGCCGCTCGAAGGCGCGGTTGGCTATCCCACGGTGCAGAACTTCGACATTTTTGTCGGTCTGATCCGCGCGCTTACCGGTGACGGTCAGCGTGCCCTGCTTCGCTGAAATATTCAGATCGCCTTCGGCAAAACCGGCCACCGCCATGGTGATGGAGTAATCATTCTCGCCGGTCCGCTCAATGTTGTAGGGCGGATAGGTCTGGGCGGTGTCGGTGGCCGAAAAGCCATCGAGCATGCTCACAAGACGGTCAAAGCCGACGGTCTGACGGTATAGGGGCGTAAAATCAATCGGACGCATGGGTGTTCTCCTTTGGAAGCAACGTTTGCGTTATGTCATCGGCCAGGCCCCATTTGGGCACCTTGCCGGCACGGGCTTTGTGCCCCGCGCCACCATGATCTGGGGGGTGAAAAAGCCCACTTCAAGGCCTGTCGTGTTCCAATTCAGTGCTGATGTGAAAAGACGGGCTTTCCCAAGTTGTGCGGTGGAGCTATGCCCCTGCCATGGATACGGCCCCCGTCAACACGGCATCACCAACTGCGCCAAGCAAACTGGCAGCGCCCGCTCTGCTGGACAGTGGGGTGAGTGCACATTTTTTCGAGATGGCAGGAAACCGTTCTCCCGCGGGTGGCCGTATTGGCGTGGTGGAGACGCCAGACGGGTTTCGCTTGCGCCACGCGCGTTGGGACGCAACGACCAAGACCTGCCGCGGCACCGTGCTCATTCTCCACGGGCGCACGGAGTTCATTGAAAAATATTTCGAGACCATTGGCGAGCTACGCGCACGGGGCTACGCGGTGCTGACATTTGACTGGCGCGGCCAAGGGGCCTCCACACGCCACACCGCCAATCGCCGAAAAGGGTATGTCGAAAGTTTTGACGAATATGGGGTCGATCTGGCCACGATGATGGCTGAAGTTTTGCTGCCTGATTGCCGTCCACCATTTTCGATCCTGGCCCATTCCATGGGTGGGCTGGCGGCGCTTTACAGTGCTCCTCAACTGGCCCGGCAGATAGAGCGCATGGTGTTGTTGGCGCCCTTTGTCGGTTTTGCCGATCTTCCTGCCCCGCGCCGGATTGTGCACATGCTCATGGCGCTCATGATGGCAGTGGGTTTTGGTGAGACCTATACGGGCGGTGGTGACCGGCCTGAAGAACGGCGGCCCTTTCAGGGCAACGTGCTGACATCAGATCCAGAGCGC
>JBCDIB010000122.1:0-7071 GCA_038749385.1 Pseudomonadota bacterium
AACGGTTTTAGCGCTGACCTTGCCTGAGCCATTGACCACGCGAGACACAGTAGCAACTGAAACGCCCGTAGCATCTGCCACCTGGCGGATCGTCCCGATGGTCCGTTCCGTTCGCATTATACCGGCCTCGTTTGCGATGATTTTTTAGGCATTGAGCTAGACGAACAGCAAATGGAAAGCCTCCATTCCAACTCCAACATATTTACCTCTTGACCTAAGGGGCGAAAAGGAATCTTATCGGCAATAATGTAACCGGTTACATTCACAGGGATAGCTGGCCGATGGCGCCACAATCAACCCCACTCGCAACTACTGTTGCCACCCCATCGTCTGGTGCGCCCACTAAGATCGGTGCGAGCGCGGGGTCAAATTCTCAGCCTCAGAGCGCGAAGTTTGTGAGCCCGGGGCTCGTAAGCCATAGGCCTTCAGTGCTCTACCGCGGGCTCAAGGCCAGCCCAATCATCCCCCACGACATATTCTACGGTGATTGCCGCAGTTTTCGCCTGCGGAAGGGTGATTTGTTGACCCTGGTGAATGTGGATGGCGGCGCCGGCGCGCTGCTTCTTCCCTTAGCGGATACTTCAAATTCCATGGCGCTGGAGCTTATCGGCCTCGACAGCACGCTGGGCGTTGCCACGCCGTTGCTCAATTTGGGGTTCGCAGAATTGGCCCAAGTGCTGTCCGCACGCAATATTCTGGACCACCAATTGCGGCCCGTGGCGGTGTTCGACGAAAATTGTGACGCCGATGAGCGTTTTGTTTTTACCGCAATGGCGGACTGCCAATTATTCGTGATGATGCCGGTGCAGCATTTGGGAGTTGAGGCAGGCGCCGGTGGTCACGTACGGCTTGAGATCAAGCATGGCGTGCAGCCGTCCAGCGAGCCCGATTTGCCAGAACCTTTAGGCCGCGTTGTCGATGAGTGGCGAGTGCCCCGGGCCACGGCCCTGGCATACGAGGTTCGCAAGGGACAATTTCTGCAAGTTATCGACGTGGAAGGCCAGCAGTGTTCCGATTTCATGGCGATGCGTGCCGACGCTTTGGACAAAGGAATCGAGCGGTACATCGATTCCACTGTCACCCGGTCCATGACCCATGGCGCTTACCCGCGCCCGGGCACGCTGGACAAGTTCTATGATCAAAACATGCAGGCCCTGCTGAGCGTTCGGCAGGACACTGTGGGTCGCCACGACACTTTTGCACTCGCCTGCACGGGCAAGGGCTATGAAGAGCGGGGCTTTCCCGGTCACATCAACTGCTCGGACAATATCTCCGAGGCCTACGAGCCATTCGGTATCGCCAGTCGTGCAGCGTGGCCCGCCATTAATTTCTTCTTCAATTCCTCCATCTCCTCCCACGACAATCTCATGTCAGCGGATGAATCTTGGTCCCGACCGGGGGACTATGTCGTGATGGAGGCTCTCACCGATCTTGTTTGCGTGTCGACTGCCTGCCCGGATGATGTGGATCCCATCAATGGGTGGAACCCCACCGATGTGCATGTGCGCATTTATGAAGAAAAGTCCGAGATTTCGAAGTCCATCTACTATCGGGCGCAGCCTGACGACGAGGGTAAAATGACCCGCCAGAGTGCGTTCCATCCCAGAACCAGTCAGTTAACCAGCCAGTTTCATGTCGCCCGTGATGTTTGGATGCCTGCCCATTACGATGCTACCGGTGCCGTTTCCGAATATTGGGCCTGCCGCGAGACGGCTACGCTTCAGGATATGTCGAGCCTGCGCAAGTTCGACATTGCAGGTCCAGATGCTGAACGGCTGCTTCAGCACTGCATGACCCGCAATATTGCCAAGCTGGCCGAGCACCGTGGGATGTATTGTCTGATGTGCGACGAGCGGGGTTCCGTCATTGATGACGGCACGCTGTTCCGCCTGTCGCCAGACGTGTTTCGCTGGTGTTGCGGTTCTGACAATTCGGCTTTGCACCTGCAGGAGCAAGCGCGGGAGTTGGGTTTGCGCGTATTTGTCAAATCGCTGTCAGACAAGATGCCGAACCTGGCGCTGCAAGGGCCGCGAAGCCGGGATATTCTCAAAGAAATCGTGTTCACACAGCCCACCCGACCGGCGCTGGAAAATGTGAAATGGTTCGGTTTTACGATTGCCCGCCTGCATGACGTCGATGGACCGGCCTTCATGCTCACCCGGTCCGGTTTTACTGGCGAGCTGGGCTATGAAATTTTCTGCGATGAGAAGGACGCCCTGACCATTTGGGATGCGCTGGTTGAGGCTGGCGAAAAGTACAAACTCAAGATTATGGGTGGCGACGCGCTGAATATGCTTCGAATTGAAGCGGGTCTGATGATTTCCGGGGCTGAATTTGGCCCGGACAGCGATGCGTTGGAGTCTGGTCTTGGCTTTGCCATCGACTTCAAGAAAGAGGCATTCATCGGTCGAGATGCTTTGGTGCGGAACCAGGGCTCAGAGCGTAAGCGCTTGATGGGACTATTGTTTCCTGGTGATGACGTGCCCGCCCACGGCGCACCGGTGTTTGCGGGACGAGAGCAGGTGGGCGTTGTCACCAGCGCGACACGCTCGCCAGAATTAGGCCACGCGATAGCGCTTGCGCGATTGGCGGTCGAAAACGCCGAAATTGGGACAGACTTGCAGGTCGGCTGCCTCGATGGGCACGTCAAGCGCTTGCCATGCACCGTTACTTCGATACCGTTTATAGATCCTCGGAGAGAAAAGGCGCGGGCCTGATCTCACCAAACTGACATTTTGGAGCAGCCGGAGTTCCAACACTCAAACGCACATTGGCCCTAAAGTCCGGTTGGGCCGTAATGGAGATGAACATGAAAAAGACATTGCTAAGTCTCGTTTCAGTGTTGGCGATTTCTGCATCGTCCAATGCCCTGGCAGCGGAAAGCGTGAATATTGGCGCTCCATCGTGGACCGGCGCGCAAGCCATCGCCCACCTCATCCAGGAAGTGGTCGAAACCCGTATCGGCGGTGAAGCCGAGCTGGTGCCAGGCAACAATGCTGCGATCTTCCAGGCCATGGATGAAGGCAAAGGCGCCATCGATATTCACCCGGACGTGTGGCTGCCCAACCAGAAGAGCTTCACCGACAAATATGTCGAAGGCACCGGCAATGTTGCGCTGTCTGAGAACGCCTATGAGGGCAAGCAGAGCTTCTGCGTGACCAAGGAATTCTCTGAAGCCAACAATGTAACCTCCATCTTCGATCTTGCCCGTCCTGAAATCGCCAGCCTGATGGACAGCGATGGCAATGGAAAAGGGGAAATCTGGGTGGGCGCCCCCGGCTGGGCATCCGCCAATGTGAACCAGGTTAAGGTTCGCGATTACGGCCTGATGCCCTTTATGGAGCCAATCCGCGCCGACCAAGCCGTCATGACCGCCACCGTTGGCGACAGCGTGAAAAAGGGCATTGGCTACGCATTCTATTGCTATTCGCCCCATGCGATCTGGTTCCAGCACGATATTGTGCGTCTGGAAGAGCCTGCATTTGACCCGGAAAAATACATCGCCATCCAGCCGGATGAAGATCCAAACTGGTTTGAAAACTCCAAGGTCATGACCGAGGACGCCCTCAAGAACGTGCAGGTTGCTTATTCCAAGTCACTGGAAAGCCGTTCCCCTGCCATCGCGGACTTCGTGAAGAACATGAAGCTGACCGGCGAGGACGTCTCTAACTTTGCGTTCCAGATTGAGGGGGGCAAAGACCCAGCCGATGTGGCTGCCGAGTGGGTTGCAGCCAACTCGGACCGCGTTGACGGCTGGTTGGGCCTGTAAACCCAAACTGAGCATCGAATGCCCGCTTCCTTCCGAGGCGGGCATTTTTCTGAATTGATGTCTGCAGGGGGCGCATCTTGGCAACTGGCAAAAATCTCGACAGAGAATTTGCAGTAGAGCTTTCAGAGGTCTGGAAGATATTTGGCGCGCAAGCGGACACCGCCATGGCGGATGTTCGCGCCAACGGCATCTCCAAAAAAGAGGTGCTGGAAAAACACAATTGCGTGGTGGGCGTGGCCGACGTCACCATGAACATCAAGCCCGGCGAAATATTCTGCGTCATGGGGCTATCGGGATCGGGCAAGTCCACCCTTGTGCGCCACATCAACCGCCTGCTTGAGCCGACTTTCGGTAAGATCATCGTCAATGGCGAAGATATTATGGCCATGGCGCCCGATGCGCTGCGGCGTTATCGCAATGAGCATATCGCGATGGTGTTTCAGAACTTCGCGCTGATGCCGCACCGGTCGGTGATCGACAATGTGGCCATGCCGCTGGAAATCCGCGATGTGCCGAAGAATGATCGTATAGACATCGCCCAGCGAACGCTTGACCTGGTAGAGCTTGGCCCCTGGAGCAACAAGTTTGCCCATGAATTGTCCGGCGGTATGCAGCAGCGTGTCGGCCTCGCCCGCGCGCTTGCGGCAAATCCCGAAATATTGCTGATGGACGAACCTTTTAGCGCACTCGATCCGTTGATCCGCCGCCAGTTGCAGGACGAATTTATGGGCCTGGCCGCGAACATGAACAAGACCACGGTTTTCATCACTCATGACCTTGATGAAGCCGTGCGCATCGGAGATCGCATCGCCATCATGCGCGATGGCCGCGTGGTCCAGACGGGGACGCCTGAAGATATCGTCATGAACCCGGTCGACGATTATGTGTCCGATTTCGTGGCGGGCATTTCGCGGCTCAAAGTTGTGCGTGCCAATGCCGTGATGCAGCCGATGGCTCAATTTGAAAGTGCCCATGGCAGCCTTGGCGAAGGCGCACGCGAGTTTCCCGAAGATTCTCACTTGGGCGATCTAATTGAAGAAGCAATCAAAACCGAAGCGCCGCTCGCGGTGGTGGATGCCGCAGGCAAACGTATCGGTGCAATCACCCGGGCTGATCTGTTGCGGACGGTGATTGAAGGCACGGAGACCTCGTAATGACTGATGCCGCCCTCGACACTGCTAATGACGGCGCCGAAAACCGCGCAAGCCTTGTTCCAATTTTCACCGATAGCAGTCCTGCCTATTACACCGAGCAATTCCAGAAAATCGGGGCGCGGTCCCGTTTCACGTGGACGTTCAATTGGGTTGCAGCGCTTTTGGGGCCCATCTGGTACGGCATGCGTGGCCTTTGGAATTGGGGCCTGCCATTCGTCATTCTTGAGGCATTTGGCTTCATTCAGCTGGCCCGTGGCCTGTTCGGCGACCTTGGTGCGGAAGCGCGTGAGCGTATCGCGCAAATCGAGGGCACACTCGCGTTCCGAAAAGAGCAATTGGCGGCGGCGATTGAGCGTGAAGCGGATAATGTCGACGTATTTGAGCGCACGGTGGCGTCCCTGGAAGGCGCGATAGACGGCATTAGACTGGAAGCGGTGGCGGCCGAGGCCAATGCCATCTGGGTGGCTTTATTCGGGCTGGTATTTCTTTTGGCCGTCAAACTGGCTGAGGGCCTGGTGGCCAACCCGGCACTTGAAGCCCGCTTTTCCCAATGGCTCTCAGACCGCACCATACGGGCTGGTCTGTCGCCGGTCCGCACGGCTGTCACGGCTGTATTTGTGATCACTATTTTTGGCGTCAGCGCCGTGCATTTTGCCTATCCCGGAGCTGTTAGCTGGCTGGCGGCGTTCCCAACTACAGACACCATCCGTCTGACCGCAATTTCCTATGTCGAGGCATTTTTCGATCTCGTGCGATTGGGGGGCGGGGCTGTTTTTGCGTCGATCAGCTACACCATCCGTGTTGTGCTGGACGGGCTGGAGGTGCTGTTTGTTCAGACACCGTGGCCGGTGATTGCCAGTTTCATAATTTTGCTCACATGGCTTTCCGCAGGGCTCGCGGCATCGGCCGCCTCCGGCTTTTTCCTGGCCTATATGGGTTTCTTTGGCTTTTGGGAAAAAGCCATGACAACTCTGGCGCTGCTGGGCACCGCCGCCGTATTGTCGATCATTCTTGGCATACCGCTGGGCTTATTCTGTGCCCGTCGACCACGGGTGTATGCGCTCATTCGGCCGATCATGGACTTCATGCAGACAATGCCATCATTTGTGTTCATGATACCCGTGATCGCATTCTTTTCTGTTGGCAAACCCGCCGCAGTCATCACCACCATGATCTTTGGCGGCACCCCTGTGGTTCGCCTGACAGTGTTGGGCATGCGCGGGGTACCGGAATCCGTGCGGGAAGCCGCCATCGCCTATGGCGCGTCCAAGTGGTACTTGCTGACCAAGGTGGACCTGCCGCTGGCCTCGCCTTCAATTCTGGCGGGTGTAAATCAAACGATCATGCTGAGCCTGGCTATGGTTGTTGTGGCCTCACTCATTGGTGCGAAAGGGCTAGGTGAAGATGTGCTGGAGGCGCTGCAATATTCATCGGTAGGCCAGGGCATTCTCGCCGGATTTGCTATCCTGTTTTGCGCCATGATTCTGAACCGGGTGATACAGGGCACCCGGGACTGATCGGTATTGAACCAACCTGAGTCTCGTGTGTTGTTGACGGGTGGCGGAGCCGCGTGGTTACTTTGAGACCGGTCGTGGCTGCAGAAGATTGCGCCCCGCCGGTCTGGGGAGTTTTTAGATGCCTTCGAGCGATTTGAGTTCCGAAACCGCTCATCAACTTCCCGACTTCCTGACCAGCCAAGACATTAACGCCCTGAATGCGGGCCATCACCATGCACCTTTTGATGTGCTTGGGCCGCACAAAAGTGGCAACCGCCGCTGGATTGTCACCGTACAGCCCGACGCCGAGGCTGTGTACGCCAACGTAGGATCCAAGCAGACCGACCTAATGCGGCTGGGCGGATGCGTGTTTGCGGCGCCGGTTGCGGGCGGACCCTACACACTGACGATGAGCTATGCTGGTGGCGTCACCCACACCACCAGCGACCCATTCTCCTTCCAGCCCGTGTTGACGGACTTTGATCTTCACTTGCTGGGAGAGGGCAAGCATCAGCAATTGTGGACTGCGCTGGGTGCACATGTGCAGACGCAAAACCAAGTTGAGGGCACCCATTTTGCCGTTTGGGCGCCCAATGCGGGGCGCGTGAGCGTGGTGGGTGACTTCAACAATTGGGATGGCCGCCGACACCCC
>JBCDIB010000123.1:0-7033 GCA_038749385.1 Pseudomonadota bacterium
ACGGTGGCTGCCGCCGCAGCTTGCGCGTTTTCCGGCGCACCGATTGGTCCGATTAGGTCTGCGCTTTCCACCGCTGCGGCTGCTGTTGTCCCCCGCAGGCGCGGCGTGCCGGTCGTCAATGGTAACTCGGTATCAGAGGGAGCAACAATCACGCCCGCAGATGCCGCAGGTCCAGTGGTGTTGGGGTTTAAGACCACCAGCGGGTCGAAAATCCCGGTAGCAGATCGCAGCCCGCCAAGAGATGGAGGTGGCTGTTGATCCTGTGTCTGTGTCTGGGCCTGAGCGCTCTGCGGCCAAGCCAAACAGCACAGCGCAAATCCCACAACCAACCTCAGTTGCACGGGTCCAAGCACATCGCGTTCTGGCGAATGACGGGTCAAAGGCGGGTCCGCAAATCCAAGATGAAATCCGGGTGGAAGCGCTGCGCAAGCGCCAAATCTTCCCAAACCGTAAACGCCCTTGGTTAACGAACGCTTGCCAAAGGCGGGAATGCCCCCCTTCGACACCCCTCCTACAGCCCCCCCCCGCTAAAACCGACGAGCGGTTCGGAGCGAAACACCGGAGCACTGAAGCGAGCTTCCCGGTTTACACCAGCTTTCCCACCGTCTTAACGGCGGATTTACCATGATTTCCTAACTTGCAGCCAAAGGTCGGCCTTGTGCGCCGCCCTGCTTCGGAGAATTTCATGGATCTAGCGACCATTATCGGCATCGTTGCGGGCTTCGCGATCATCGTCGCAGCCATGCTGTTTGGCGGCTCGATTGGGCAATTTATAGACGTTGCGTCCGTTTTGATCGTGATCGGTGGGGGTATTGCCGCCACCTTGATCCGCTTTCCCCTGGCCGGTGTGCTGGGAGCGTTTGCCACCGGTGGCAAAGTGGCCTTCACGCACAAAAAGACCGACCCACGCACCATGGTCGAGCAAATCTGCGAGCTTGCAGATCTGGTTCGTAAGAATGGCCCTCTGGGCCTTGAGAATGCCGAAGTGTCCGACGCAAACCTGGCCAAGGGTGTTCAGTACATCGCAGATGGCTACGACGTGGGTTTCATCCGGGGTTCCATGGAGCGCGAGAGAGACCTCTATATGGGGCGCCTTGAAGAGGGTCAGCGCGTGTTCAAAGCACTGGGGGACTCGGCCCCTGCCTTCGGGATGATCGGAACATTGGTGGGCCTTGTGCAACTGCTTGCCAACATGGACGACCCAGCCACCATCGGCCCGGCCATGGCCATTGCGCTGCTGACAACATTGTACGGCGCGGTGCTTGCCAACCTGGTGGCACTGCCCATTGCCGACAAGCTGGAAGCGAAGTTTGGGGTGGAAGAATTGAACCAGACGCTCATCATTGATGGCGTGGTGCAGATCCGTGAGGCCAAATCTCCGGCTCTCATCCGCGAAATGCTGATAGCGTACCTGCCCGAAGGCCAGCGCGCCGGCCTGATTGATGAGGCCGAGGCCGCCTGATGGCAGGTCGCAAAAAGAAAGCCAGTGGCGGTGTGCCGGAATGGCTGGTGACATTTGCCGATCTGATGAGCATTCTCGTCTGCTTCTTCGTGCTCATCATCTCCTTTTCGGTGCAGGACAAGGAGCGATTGCAGATCGTTGCCGGCTCCATGCGCGAGGCCTTTGGCATTCGCACGGACATCAAATTGTCCGGCGTGCTGGAAGTGGACGGTCGCCCGATCCGCGAGTTCCTCAAGGATGTTTCCATCATCGACACCGAAGATGAAAGCAACATCTCCAACACCCAGGAAGATGATCAGCGTATTCAGGGCCAGGAAGACAATACGCGCGATGATCGCCGCAGCAATGTTGAGATCGAGCGCCAGTTCGCATCTGCCGTCGCCACCCTGCGACAGGCCTGGCAGGATATGCCCGAGATAGCGGCTCTGTCGAAAAACATTGTACTGGAAGAAACAGAAGAGGGCCTGAACATACATCTGGTCGATCAGGAAGGCCGGTCCATGTTCGCCGAGGGATCGCGCATCCCGTATCAAACGGTCAAAACATTGCTGACGAATTTGGCCCCCGCCTTGCAGCGCCTGCCAAACCGTATTCGCATCACCGGTCATACGACTGCCGGCCAGCTTTATGCGGATCCCAGCTACACCGGCTGGGAATTGTCCTCCGACCGGGCCAATGTGGCTAGAATGCTGCTGGTGCAGTCCGGCCTGTCCACGGGCCGCTTGCACTCGGTCATCGGCCGTGCAGACGCGCAGCCACTGTTCCCCAACGACCCGTTTCTTACAGCCAATCGTCGGATATCCATCCTGCTGATGAAGGAAGAGCCGCCGCTGCCCCTTGGCGATAGTCTCTAGGAAGATGGGCGACAGCCTTTAGTCGCCGCCACTTCCCACCAAAACCGGTTTCATTTCACCGTCGCCGCTCTACCTTTGGCCGCAGTCAGAGAGCTCTGGGCAGGTAAGAGATCGAGTATGGAAACCATTGGCAACGATCTGAAGGTGATGCAGCGCACGCCGCTGAGCCAGGAGCATATTGAGGCCCTCAGCGAGGCTGGCGAGATTGTCCATTTTGCCAAGGACGAGATGATTGCCGAAATCGGTGATCGGATGAACCAGTTCCACTTCGTCCTCGAGGGCGAAGTCATCGTCGTGCACCCGTACACGCGCGAGCGCTACCTAGAAGCCAGCCTTGGACCGGGGCAGTTCATGGGCGAGATCGCGTTCCTGTCCGGTGGCTCCTATTCGCTGCCCATGCGCGCGCTGCAGCCCACGAAATGCATCGTCGTCGAGCGCAAGACCATGCTCGACCTCATGGCCCGCATTCCAGAAATGTCCGACGTCATTCTAACCGTTTTCGCGGCCCGCCGTCGTCGACAAATAGAAGAGGCCGACACCTCTCTGCGCATCGTGGGCAATGAAGACGACCGGCTGGTGCTGAAACTCGTGGCCTTCGCCAGCCGCAACCGCATCCCCTATCACGTGGTGAAGCATGGCAGCGATGAGGCCCACCAGATATGGGAGGGTGCCGCCTGCCCACTGGGGGAAACACTGGTAGTTTTTGGCCGCGACCGCGTGCTGCGCGACCCAACTCCTCTGAAAGTGGCGGGCCTGCTCGGCCTCGACCTGGACGTGGCGGAAAACGAAGTTTTCGACACCCTCATCGTGGGAGGAGGCCCCGCGGGGGTGGCGGCTGCGGTCTATGCTGGCGCTGAGGGGCTGAAGGCTCTGGTGGTGGAGGATATCGCCATTGGCGGTCAGGCGGGCACGTCGAGCCGCATCGAGAACTATATGGGCTTTCCCACGGGCATCTCAGGCGGGGACCTTGTGTGGCGCGGCGAAGTGCAGGCCATGAAATTCGGCACGCGCTTTGCCATGCCCCGCCGCGTGCGGTCTGTGAAGCAAGAAACGGACGGCATGTTCGCAGCCTGCCTGGACAGCGGTGATCGGGAAGCGGAGGAAGATCTGATCGTGCGGGCACGATCGGTGATCGTTGCCACCGGCGTTCAATATATGCGCCTGCCTTTGGACAAGCTCGAAGACTTTGAGGGCGCCGGCATTTATTATTCCGCAACAGAAGTAGAGGCGCGCCTGTGCCGCAACAGCGAAGCGATCATTGTAGGCGGCGGCAATTCAGCTGGCCAGGCAGCCATGTTTTTGTCTCGAGCGGCAAGCCACGTGCACCTGCTGATACGCGGCAACAGTCTGGCATCCTCAATGTCTGATTACCTCTCCGGACGCCTGGAAGCGGACCCGCGGATCACCATCCATTACAATTCCCAGATCGACCAATTGCACGGCGACGATCGGTTGAACGCAATAACCGTCAAACGCTCCGACGGACGCGAAAACTGGAAAGTCGACACACGGGCCGCCTTCATAATGATAGGTGCCCGCCCCTTCACGGACTGGTTGCCCGATAGTGTCAAATTGGACGAGCGGGCATTTGTGCAAACAGGGGAAGCGGTGGGCGGACGCTCCACCTACGAGACGTCGCATCACGGCATCTTTGCCGTTGGCGATGTCCGTGCGGGCTCCGTCAAGCGCGTTGCGTCATCGGTGGGTGAAGGCTCGGTGGTGATTTCAAAGGTGTGGGAGCATGTGAACGGCTAGGCCAGTTCGCTCAACAATTCGTCGACAGCTAATGGCGTATTGGTCATTTGCAGGTGCCCATCATCGTCCAGCGGCCATGCGGTCTGTGGCTTGTCCCAATATAATTCAACACCGTTCTCATCGGGATCACGTAGATACAGCGCTTCACTTACGCCATGGTCGCTCGTGCCATCCAATTGCCAGCTGGCTCTCATCAACCGTTGTAGCGCTTCCGCCAGATCACGCCGCTCTGGATAAAGGATCGCGGTGTGAAACAGCCCGGTGGTTCCAGGCGCGGGTGGCTGGCCGCCCGCACTGCTCCACGTGTTGAGGGCGATCTGGTGGTGGTAGCCCCCCACAGCCAGGAAGGCAGCACGGGTGCCCATGCGCGCCATGACCTCAAAGCCAAGAACACCGTGATAAAAGGCCAGCGAACGTTCGCGATCGGCGACCTTGAGATGAACATGTCCGATGCGGGTGCCGACAGGCACGGGATTGGCCGACGGCTCTATTGGTTTAGGGCTAGGTCCATAATTGGGCTTGGGTGTTGGCGTGGCGATAAAGGGCGGTGTTTCATTGGTCATCAATCTGGGTCCTGTTCAATTGACCCAAATCAACACATGCAAACGGCGCAAAAAAGAACCTTTTTACGCAGACAGATTTGCCGAAATTGCAAAACTAAGCCGTCATGCCCTCGACCTGCAAAGTGCCTGCCTGATGGCCTGTCACCACAACCTGTGCGCCGACGGGTTGGTCCATACCCTCGACTGCCCAAACCGTATCGCCCACCCGCGCCCGGCCCGACCCATTGCTGATCGGCTCAATGAGGACGCCTTTGCGGCCCACCAGTTGCTCGGCACGATTGTTCAAATTCGGCTCATCTGACGGGCTTTTGCGAGGGTCATACAGGTTACGACCGATCAAAGCGGCCACAAGACTGAACACAGCAAATGCCACCCACGGCGCGTATGGGTTGGTCCAGCCGTCGCCGAACAGGTCAAGAAGTCCGATCAGTCCAACCAATAATGCTCCAACGCCCAGCCAGAGAAACAAAAAGCCCGGAGCCATGATCTCAATGCCAAGAAACAGCAGCGCGGCCAAAACCCAGCCCCAGGCGCCCAGCTCTTTGAAGAATTCAGCAATCACGATTTGTCTCCCGGATGGCCCCATGGTCGTGCCGTGCTGTCGCTTTCAGGAAGGTCCGGCAGGGAAGGCGGCTGCAGGGCCGCGGCAGCAGTGGACGACAGTTCACCAGATTGGGCCTGTCCGGTAGGCTCGGGCCGCTTCATGCGCTCCTTCGTGCCGCTGCTTGATGAGGTTGGGGATCCAGCCCTCGACGTTCTTGAGCCCGAGCCCCCGTCGCTGCCGAAAACGTCTTGCGCGATTTCGCCAATGCCTGCCAGCGAGCCGAGCACGCCGGTGACTTCCATGGGCAGCATGATGACTTTCTGGTTGGGCGCCGAGCCAATGGTTTGCAGCGCTTCCAGATATTTTTGCGCCACGAAGTAATTGATGGCTTGGCTGTCGCCACCGACGATTGCTTCAGACACGGAGCGGGTCGCCTCAGCTTCCGCCTGTGCCTCACGCTCGCGGGCTTCGGATTCCAGAAATGCAGCTTGTCTCAAACCCTCCGCCTTCAAGATGGCTGACTGCTTTTCACCCTCAGCGCGTAAAATATCGGCTTGTCTTGTGCCGTCGGCTTCCAGGATTTCCGCACGTTTGTCGCGCTCCGCCTTCATCTGGCGGTTCATGCTTTCCACCAGATCGCGGGGTGGTGAGATGTCCTTGATCTCGATGCGTGTGATCTTCACACCCCATGGCTGCACCGCCAGATCAACCACGCGCAACAGGCGTTCATTGATCTCGTCACGCTTGGCAAGCAGTTCATCCAAATCCATCGAACCCATAACTGTACGAATGTTTGTCATGGTCAAATTGACGATGGCATTTTCCAGCCGGTCCACTTCGTAGGCGGCCTGGGCGGCGTTCTGCACCTGATAGAAAGTCACGCCATCGGCGGTGATGGTGGCATTGTCCTTGGTGATCACTTCCTGGGTGGGAATGTCGAGCACCTGCTCCATCATGTTCATGCGCGCGCCGATGCCGTCGATGAAGGGCACAATGATGGACAGGCCTGGCTTTAGGGACCGGGTGTAACGACCAAACCGCTCCACGGTGTAGTTAAAACCCTGCGGCACTGTTTTCACACCGGAAAACAGAACAAAAATCGCCAGCAGCACAAAAGCTGCCACCACAAGATCGAAAATCGTCAGTCCAAATTCAGCAAGCACAAGTAAGACCCTTTCTTCACCTTAGCCCCTATTATATGGGCAGTAACGGGGTCAATTATCAGGCACAGGAGAATTTTTTCGGTGGGCAAGAGACCTGTTTGGCTCAGTTGCGCTCGCCGGAGTGTATCAAGGGCACCGCTTTGCCGAAGCGCCGACGGACCATACGACCCCACATCTGAAATGGCGCGAGGATAAGGGAAATCGGGCTGGCATGTTCGACCTCCTGCGTATGGGTCGGCAGATCGCACGGTCCCGGCACATAATATGTGCCGAACATCATGTCCCACATCGGGCAAAGGTTGGAGAGATTTTTGCCATAGGCTGCCGGCTTGTCGGCATGGTGCCATTGATGAAAACGAGGTGATGCGATCAGCCAGTTCAGCGGCCCGTGATCCCAATCAATATTGGTGTGCACATACATATTGTGGATCATCAAATAGACAGCGCCGATGCCCGCCGCCTCGGGCGGAATACCCATCCAGCCCAGGCCAACAATGTAGGTTCCGCGCATGAAGAACGCTTCCAGGAAATGCACACGAAAACTGGTGAATGCATTGAGATCATGGTCCGAATGATGAACCGCGTGGATGGGCCACAACCAGCGCAGATGCATCATGCGGTGATTGACGTAATCCACGAAATCGAACGCGATGATTGCAAACAAGGCAATGAGCCAGAATGGGATGCCCTGC
>JBCDIB010000124.1:0-6982 GCA_038749385.1 Pseudomonadota bacterium
GAGCGCATTTCCAACCGCAAGGTGCAATATGAGGTGGGCCCACGCCGGCCTGGCGACATTTCAATCAGCTATGCAGCGACTGATAAGGCGTATCAATTGCTGGGATGGCGGGCCAGATTGGGCCTGTATGAGATGTGCCGCGATCAGTGGAATTGGGTGTCCAAAAACCCAGACGGCTTCGGTGAAGCCGCTTACGTGGATCAGGGCAGCCTGCCCGGCATGGAAACGCCCCAGGAGGGCACCGGCGAGCGTAAATGGGGCCGCCGCGAACGCGACTGGGCTTAGACCAGTTGTTCCAGCTTAACCCAGCTTAGCGATTTCTTCCGCTACCGCATCTTTGGCACCCGGATGATCTGCGCCGAAGGCTATGTTGGCGGCAACAAAGCCGCCTATCGAGCCGGTGTCGTAAGTTTCGCCCTGGAAGTGAAAGCCAAAGAATTTTTGGGTGTTTAGTAGGCGGAGCATGGCGTCTGTCAGTTGAATTTCATTGCCGGCACCGCGCTCCTGATTGGCCAGTAGATCAAAAATTTCCGGCTGCAGAATATAGCGGCCATTGATGAAAAGGTTGGACGGCTCGGTGCCCTTGGCGGGCTTTTCCACCATGCCGGTGACTTCAAAACCATCGCCGATCTCATCGCCGGTGGCCACAACGCCATATTGGTGTGCGAGGCCTTCAGGGCATTCCTCGACGGACAAAATGTTCCCGCCGGACGTGTCATAAAGGTCCACCATGCTTTTCAGGCATGGCGTTTTTGACTTCATCACCATGTCAGGCAGCATCACGGCAAAGGGTTCGTCGCCAATGATGTGACGCGCGCACCCAACGGCATGGCCGAGGCCCAGTGGTTCCTGCTGCCGGGTGAAACTGCAGGCTCCGGCGGGCATTTGGGTTTCTGCCAGCTTGTCCAGGGCGTCCTGCTTGTTGCCGCGTTTCTCCAGTGTGTCGAGCAGCTCGTAAGCGATGTCAAAATGATCTTCGATCACAGCCTTGTTGCGGCCGGTCACGAAAACGATGTGCTCGATGCCCGCGGCGTGGGCTTCGGCCACCACATAGTCCAGCGCCGGGCGGTCCACGATGGTCAGCATCTCTTTGGGCATGGCCTTGGTGGCCGGCAGGAAGCGTGTCCCCAACCCCGCCACGGGAATTACGGCCTTGCGAATTTTACCCATTTTGTCCTGCCCTTTGGTCCCGTACTGCCATCATAGCTTTTGATTGTATTCGCCGACTTCCGGCTGGCCGCTGATGATCGCGTCCATCGCTTCAAACATTTCGTGTTTGCGCGCGTCTGACACAGGGCTTTCCACCACGACCACCAGTTCCGGCGCATTGGAGGAGGGGCGCAACAGGCCCCACGTTCCATCGGCAGTCACCACGCGAACGCCGTTAACAGTGATCAGTTCCACAATGTCGTGGCCGCCGATCTGCTCGCCATCGGCCTTCATCTTTTCGAATATGTTTTTGATGCGCTCCGCAACGTCGTATTTTTCTTCGTCCGCGCAGTGTGGGCTCATGGTGGGCGAGCCATAGGTCAACGGCAGATCGCGGCGCAGGTCTGCCATGGTCTTGTCCGGGTTGCGGTCGAGCATGTCACACACGGCCATGGCGGTCACCAGGCCATCATCATAACCCAGCCCGATGGGCCGGTTGAAGAAGAAGTGGCCGGATTTCTCGAATCCTGCAATTGCGCCCAGCTCGTTCACGCGGCGCTTGATATAGCTGTGGCCGGTCTTCCAATAATCTGTCTTTGCGCCCTGGGCCTGAAGAACTGGATCTGAGTGGAACAGGCCGGTCGATTTCACATCCACCACGAACTGACTGTCGCCTTTGCCCTTGGAGATGTCCCGCGCCAGCATGACGCCCACCTTGTCGGCGAAGATCTCTTCGCCCTCATTGTCCACCACGCCGCAACGATCGCCATCACCGTCAAAGCCAAGGCCCACATCGGCCCCGTGTTCCAGCACCGCATCGCGCATGGCGTGAAGCATTTTCATGTCTTCTGGGTTCGGATTGTAATTGGGGAACGTGTGATCAAGGTTGGTATTCAGCTCGATAACATCACAGCCCAGATCGCGCAGAAATTGCGGTGCGAAGGCACCAGCCGTACCGTTGCCACAGGCGCAGATAACTTTCAGTGGCCGTGAGATACGCTCGCGATCTTCAGTCAGGTTGGCGAGATATGTCTGGCGGAAACCGGGGATAAATTCGTATGAGCCACCGCCGGGCAGCTCCCATTCACCTTCCAGCACAGTGGTTTTCAGCTGGCTCATCTCTTCCGGGCCGAAGGTCAGAGGGCGTTCGCACCCCATCTTCACGCCGGTCCAGCCGTTATTGTTGTGGCTCGCGGTCACCATTGCCACCGAGTTCACGTCCAGCGCAAATTGCGCATAGTAGGCCATGGGCGAAAGCGCCAGACCGATGTCTTTGACGTTGCAACCAGCCGCCATCAGCCCCGTGATCAGCGCGTTTTTTATATTGACGGAATAGCTGCGGAAATCGTGTCCCACCACAATATCGGGGCCCGCGCCCCGCGCCTGCACCACTGTGCCCAGACCCATGCCCAGCGCTGTAACCCCCATGGCGTTCAGTTCAGGTGGGCGATCGGAGGCCGGATGCCCGAACCACCAGCGCGCGTCATATTCGCGGAAGCCCGTGGGCTTCACCAACGGCGTGGTCTCGAATTCAAAACTGTTGGGGGAAAGGTCGGCAACGGGTTTGAGAAATCCGGTGGGTGTCATCGTTGGGGGTCCTTTGATGCCGCGCGGCAAGCGAATGCGTAATGTCTATATGCTGTTAGCTTATAAAATGTTGCATCCAAAATAATTGGCGGAACAGTTTAGGACCGGGGTGTGTAATATATAGCGGGCAACCAGATGAACCGAGGGGATGGCCATGACGGGTGCAGTAAACGGCCAATTGGCGGTCTTCGGCGCGGGCGCCTTCGGCACTGCGTTGGCCATAGCCCTCGCCGAGCGATTTGAGCAGGTGGCACTTGTGGCCCGCGGCGAGGCTGTGGCCGATCAATTACAAGTGGCGCGGGCAAATGAGAAATATCTTCCCGGCATCACCCTGCCGAACAACATCACGGTCACAGCACAACTTGTTCCCTGCGATCTGGTTTTGTGGGCGGTGCCGGCCCAAACCACGGCACAAACACTAACCGAGCGTGCAGGTGATTTGGTGGACAGCGGCACGGTGGTCATATGCGCCAAGGGTCTCGACCTTGCTTCAGGTCGGCGGTTGTCCGTGGTTGCCAACGGTGCAGCGCCTAACAGCAAGATCGCCTTTCTGTCGGGTCCGGGGTTTGCGGCCGACATAGCCGCTGGCCTGCCCACCGCCATGACGATTGCCGCCCGCACGGGTTCTTTGGATTTGGCCCAGCGCCTCAGCACGTCCCGTCTGCGGCTTTATGGCAGCGATGATGTGACCGGCGTCGAG
The DNA here is from genome assembly GCA_038749385.1 of Pseudomonadota bacterium. GTDB lineage: Bacteria > Pseudomonadota > Alphaproteobacteria > Rhizobiales > Rhizobiaceae > JBCBXA01. Next base: position 3,437 of record JBCDIB010000124.1, read on the forward strand.
CTTGGGGGTGCCCTAAAAAATGTCGTGGCCATCGCCGCAGGCATCGCCATGGGCGCGGGCTACGGCGAAAGCGCCCGGGCGGCTTTGGTGACCCGCGGGTTTGCTGAAATATGCCGCATTGCAGGCGCCATGGGTGCCAAGCCAGAAACGCTTATGGGTTTGTCTGGTTTTGGCGATCTTATGCTCACAGCATCGTCCACCCAATCGCGCAATGTGGCTTACGGCATGGCCATCGGTGCGGGCAAAAAATTGCCGGACCGTCTGGCGGAAGGCGCAAAAACGGCCAGTGTGGCATACACACTGGCCGCTGATCTGTCGGTTGATACACCCGTCATGGCTCAGACTGTGGCCCTCATTGAAGGCCGTATAAGCGTGGCAGATGCCATGGATGAATTGCTGGCCCGCGACGTTCGATCCGAATAGCGGGCCTGGCAGTTCTGATCGCCGGGTCTAATTACCGGCGCCGTAGCGGCGGGCCCATTCCACCTCGATACGGCTCATCCAACTCGCATGGGGCTCCGGCAACATCGGGCCCAGCTCGTCGGGCGACAGGGTGGCTATGCCCAGATCCAGTGCATCAAACTGCGCTTTCACGTCTGCTGGCACAGAGGTGATGTCCAGCACCGTCGGGTCGCCCCATACATCCGGGTCCTGCTTGTGCTTTTGGGCTTCCGGCGAAATGAGGAAGTTGGCCAGCACCAGCGCACCGGCGGGCGCAGCCGCATTGTAGGGGATGGCCACAAAATGGGTGTTGCCCAGCGTGCCTTCATCAAACACGAAGCTGCGCACCGTGTCCGGCAACTCGCCAGCGGCGATGGCGGCGGACGCGTCAGCCGGGTTGAAAGCAAACGCAAAGTCGACCTCACCGTCGGCCAGCAATTGGCGCATGGCGGGGTAGCTTTTCGGGAAGTTGCGGCCCGACTGCCAAGCCACTGCATGCATGGCGTCAAGATATGTCCATAGCGGCTCGACGGTGGCTTCAAACTCATCTTCCACCACAGGCGATTGCAGCACGGTGGGATCTACCACCACTTCGCTCAGGATCTGCTTAAGGAAGGAAGAGCCGATGAAATCCGGCGGCAGCGGGTAGGTAAAACGGCCCGGATTTGCCTGGGCGTATTGTAGGAGCTCTGCTGCTGAACCTGGAAGCTCTTTCTCAAGTGCCGTGTCGTGGAAGAAGACCATTTTGGCCATACCCCAGGGGCTTTCGAGGCCATCTGTGGGTATGGTGAAATCGGTCGTGATGGTGGGTTTGCCCGCCACGTCGACATATTGCCAGTTCGGCAGTTGCGTTGCCCAGCCATCGGTGGCGTCGCCGTCAGTGTCGAGGAGCAAGTTCTGCTCTTTCATGGACGCAAAGTTCTCGCCATTGATCCAGATAAGATCGACTGCGCCATCTTTATTCTTGCCGGCGGCTTTCTCCGCCACAACCTGGCTCACCACATTGGCGGTGTCGTCAACCTTCACATGCACGACTTCCACGCCGTATTGGCTCTCGACCTGCTGGGCCGCCCAATCGATGTAGGCGTTGATGCGAGGGCTGCCGCCCCAGGCGTGCCAGTGAACAGTCGTGCCCTTAGCTGCGGCCTTCACACTGTCCCAGTTGGCGGGGTCCACTTTGTCCATGGCGGATGATGGCATGGCAAGCGCTGTGCTCACCGCCAACGCCATGAGGCCTGTTTTGAGAAGGTTGGTCATGTAGCTGTGTCTCCCATTAGGCAGCTTAATTCGGTGCATCGCTTATAGCGATTTGCACGATCACGGGAACACACTTTCTGTTGTGCACCTGGCTGTTGTGCGCCCCGCTGCTCAGCAAATGCTGAAAGCAGGCAGGGCAGACAAAAAACCCGGCGCCGCATTGCGGTACCGGGCTGAAGGCAGTGCCACCTCAAATGGGAGAAGGCGAGGCAGCTCTGCGGACCGACCAATTGGAGTTGGCAAATGGCGGGGGAGGACCGCTCTGTTTGCCTCTGGTTCCTGATCGGCTATTTCGGGTTCTTAGAAAGAACCGCGGGCGCGAGGGTGATCGCCACGAAGAACGGCTGGGATGTCGCCGCGGGAGATACCCAGATCGTTGAGTTCGCGGTCAGACATAGCGTTGAGCTCGCGACGGGCTTTGCGGAGTTTGGTGGCTTCTTTGGACATGAAGAACATTGTCGTTCCTTTCGATTAAAGGGCGACTTATTGCTGCGCCCGGGTTTGTTCGTTTCTTGTTATGCACTCCAGATAGGCCTGCCCTAGCCATGTGAGAAGCGACGGATTTGCAACTGACCTATGCATAATTGCAGGGGCTCAATTCATCCTCCGTTCACTGTGTTCTCACGCTTCCGGTCACGGCTTTTCACGCGTGCTTGTTTCAGATGACGGCCCTGTGAGTGGCCTTCGCGATGGCGGATGCGTTTGGGTGGCGCACGGCAACTTCGCCGCATCAAACAAAACCCGGGAGAGACCCTCATGCTCAAGAAAACACTTATCATCGCCCTGACCGCCACATCGTTTGCCGCCTTTGCCGGGCAGGCCAACGCCGCCGCCCATGCCAAGGCTTGCGATGAAGAAACCATGTCCATGGTGATGAAGTCCGTGGAAATGGCCGAAGGCGACAAGAAAACAATGGCCATGGAAGAGTTCGCCATGGCCAAGGAAAAGATGGAAGCCGGCATGGCTGATGAATGCTCCGGCCATCTGACCAAAGCCGCTGAGATCACCGGCTAGGCAGAGAGCCTCTGGATGGCAGTCATATGATTGCCATCCAACCACAGGTTGTCGGCCTCCACCCTTTATCCGTGTCGGAACCTGTGGCCCGACCACGCATTCTCTGTGTGCACCCCATCTTTGCGCATTCATTGAGAAGGAACCGGCCATGATCACTGCACACCAGAACCCCGGCGATAAAGAAGGCCAAGCAACAGCACTTTCCTTATCGCCCTACAGTTCGCGAGATCGTGTCTGGCTCACAGGTTTGGTGTCCGCGTTGGCATTCGTGTCCTGGCTCGCCGTTTCGGGCACCGCGCTGGCCGAATCCCATGTCAAAGAATGCAGCGAAGAAACCGTTGACCAGATCGAAGCCGAACTTGAGAACGCACCGGACATTGTTCGGGAAAACGCCTTGAAGCAACTTGAGAATGCGCGCCAGGCCTTGGCTGACGGCGATCTGGATGCTTGTTCAGTGCATATGACCCGCACATTGCAGATGGCAGAAAACGGCAGCAAATGAGGCGCAACAGGCCTTAAAATGACCGTCCAGTCCTGCTAACAAACGTACAGCGGCGGGACGGAGCTTTCATGAAACATCACCACAATCTTCTCAGAAGATCGGGCGCTGTTGCTATAATGGCAGCGGCGCTTTTGTCATTTACGGGTGCCTCTGCATCTGCCCTTAGCAAAGCGCAGGAGGAACAGGCTTTTCTGACGGCCGATGCCAATGGCAGCAAAACCCTCGACAAGCGTGAGTTCCGCAGCTTCATCAACAGGCTCGCCGATTTGGGCCTGCCCGTGGCCAAGCGCGTGCGCCGGTTCGGTGTCTACGGCATCGCCTTTCGCCGTTCC
>JBCDIB010000125.1:0-6951 GCA_038749385.1 Pseudomonadota bacterium
GGCACGTCGAACACGCTTTCCAAATCGGCAGCGTTCATACCGCCGGTGGCCGCTTCCTCAACGCCTGCCATCGCAGTGTCTTCCATTCCGGGAATTGCGAAATCTTCAGCCATTGTCAGGCTCCATATTCAGGTCAGGCATTTCGAGGTCAGGGGTCTGCATATCGGCATCTTTGGCGGAGCCCTTGGAGGCAGACGGCGCGTTCGCCATCTCCGACACCACCGCTTGATGGCGATCCAACAAACTCACACGGTTTTCAGCGCCGGATGCGCGGGCGGCGGCTTCGCGGGCATAGTCGCGCACAGCCATTTCCATCTTGCGCAGGGTTTCGTCATGGTCCCGCACGATGGCGCCGTCACCCCAGTCAATGCGGGCATTGCCCCACGCCACATCCCGGTCCGGCATCACCATGGGTGGGTGGTCGAGGCCATGGCGGGAGGCAAATTGCTCCATCATGGGTTGCAGCACTTCGCACAGCTCAGGTTCGACCCGCAGGATCAGATGCGGCATTGCGCGAAGCTGGTCCACATTGTCACTTAGCAGGCCCAAAATTTCTGCATGGGGCTCACGTGCGATCAGATGGGCCGCAAGTGTACGGCCGGCGGCGAATGCAAGTTCGGCAGCGTCGGCGGCTTGAGCATCCACTGTGCTCTGCGCCTGTTTGGCAGCATCGGCCATGGCGTTGGCGATGGACATGACAGCAGCCTCGAGCCGGTCGCGTTGCTGCGCCTCATGGTCTGTGCGCCCTTCCATCAGGCCCGCTTCGTGACCCCGGGCTTCAGCGGCGGCCAACATGGCGTTCAATTCACCCTGGGTGAGACGGATCGGGCGCAGAGATGGTTCGCTTTCGGCGGCAGCCATGTCATAGCCGAATTCATAAGGCCGGGTGGCGTCGTCAGCCTCCTCCGTACGCTGCATGAAGGCGCGGGTTTCCTCCACCGGCACGCGGCGCAGGGTGGCGAAAAACGGGTTGGTCGCTGAACTGGTTGATTGATCAGGGGTCATGACATTTCAGGCGAGCTAGAAGACCAGCTCATCCTCCCCCTTGCTCTTGGAAATGATGATATCGCCTTTAGCGGCCAGGTCCTTGGCCGAATTGACCAGAAAGGTCTGGGCGTCATCGACGTCCTTGAGGCGCACAGGGCCCATGGCCTCCATATCGTCCTGCATCATCTTGGCGGCGCGCTGGGACATGTTGGAAAAGAAAATGCCACGCGCTTCCTCATTTGCACCTTTCAACGCCAGGCAAAGCTTATCTTTTTCGATCCCTTGCAACATGGTTTGGAGCGCACTGGGGTCGAGCTTTGTCAGATCGTCAAAGGTAAACATGAGCGATTTGATTTTTTCGGCGGCATCCTTGGCGCTGGTTTCAAGATTGGTCATGAAACGGGTTTCAGTCTGGCGGTCAAAAGAGTTGAAGATTTCGGCCATTTGCTCGTGGGCATCGCGGCGTTGGCCGGCGGAAATGTTGCTCATGAATTCAGTGCGCAGCGTGTCTTCGACCTTCTCGATCACATCTTTCTGCACTGATTCCATGCGCAGCATCCGGTGGACGACTTCCAGCGAGAAGTCGTCAGGCAACAGTGCAAGCACGCGGCTGGCGTGCTCGACGTCGATTTTTGACAGGATCACGGCCACCGTTTGGGGGTATTCGTTCTTGAGGTAATTGGTCAGCACCTGCTCGGGTACGGCAGACAGCTTTTCCCACATGTTCCGGCCAGCCGGGCCTTTGATCTCCTCCATCAGCGCGGCGACTTTTTCTTCGCTCATCACGCCTTTGAGCAACTGCTCGGTGTTGGCCATATTGCCATTGAAGATGGCGTTGGAGGACATTTGGCTGACGAATTCGACGAAGATGTTATTGACCATCTCCGAATTCACTTTGCCCAGGCGCACCATGGTCAGCGTGATGTCGCGGATCTCTTCTTCCGACAGGCTGTGCCAAATGGGGGCCGCGTTATCGCCAAGCGAGAGCAGCAGGAGGGCCGCCTTCTCAAGACCGTCCAGTTCGCGCGATTTGCCTTCGGCGATAGACAGTTCGCCACCGTCAAGGCCGCCGACCGGTTCACCCGCTGCAGTCAGTGATGTGGAAGCCATCTAGAAACGCGCTCCGGCGCTGTGTGCAAAATGAAACAACATCATCAGGCCGCTTCCGCCGCCCATGAGCGAACGATAGAGGAAGCCTGAGCCGGTTTTTCAGCGATGAGAGCGCCAACCTGAGCCATGGTTTCCGCCTGCAATTCACCGTCCTTCACGGCGTCCGCGATCTGCTGATTTGCGACTTCCTGCTCCTTCATGGCTGCGGCTTCTGCCTGCAGGGCCATTTCCTGACTGGTGAGCAACGGCGCCTGCTCGGGCTCGATGACACGGCGGATCAAAGGACGAATGGCGACCAGCGAGACAATCGCTGTCATCAAGAACAGAACCACCCATTCGGCAATCTGGAACATGTCGGCCTTTTGCAGGCCCAGCATTCCAACTTCACCAGCTTCGGCCAGCAGCGCAGCGTCCGGTGACTGGTGGAAACGCAGGTTCACAACTTCCACCGTGTCCCCACGATCGGCGTTGAAGCCAACGGCGGAGCGCACCAGGGCCGCAATCTGGGCCAGTTCACCTTCGTCCCGCGGCGCATAGGTGAAGCCGCCATTGCCGTCGGGTGTGTAACGGCCATCAACCAGGACGGCGACGGACAGGCGCGACACAGCACCAGCTTCCGTGATCTGGGTACGGGAGGTCTTCGAAATCTCGTAATTGATGGTCTCTTCATTGCGCTCGGACAGTTCATTGTCCTGGCCACCACCAGCGGCGGCGCCGCCATTGGGCAATTGGTTGGCGGCAGTCACGCCGCCATTGTTGGCAGGCTGGTTGATGGCATTGTTTTCAGTGCGGCTCTGGGTGGAGCGGACAACCTGACCATCGGGATCAAACGTATCAGAGGTTTGGGTGACCCGGTTGTAGTCGAGGTCCACCGACATCTGCACGCGGGCGCGGCCCGGGCCAACGATGGAGGATACGATCTCGTTCACCTGATCGCGCAGGCGGCCTTCCATGCGCTGCTCGCGTTCATCAAGAAGGGCAGTGCCAATACCATCTTCGCCGTCGCCGTCGCCGGAGCCAGAAGCGAGCAAGCGGCCCGTCTCATCAACGATGGAAACCCGGCTAGGCTTAAGACCTTCAACGGCGCTCGACACCAGGTGCTGAATCGCGCGGGTTTCGGATTTCTCAATCTGGCCGCGCACTTTGAGAACGATGGAGGCGGTGGGTTCGCGTTGCTCGCGTACAAACAATTGACGCTCTGGAATGGCAAGGTGCACCCGTGCCTGCGCCACATTACGCAGCGAGGAGATGGTGCGGGACAACTCCCCCTCCATGGCACGCAGGTGATTCACGTTCTGCAGGAAGCTCGATGTGCCAAAGCTTTGGGCCTGGTCGAAAATTTCATAGCCCAAGCTGCCACCGGCGGGCAGACCGATTTCCGCAAGGCTCATGCGGGCGGATGCAATATTGGCTTCAGGCACGGTGATCGTGGTCCCATCTCCGGTCAGGGCGTGGGGAATGTTCTGGGCCGCAAGTTCGCGCACGATGGCCGAGGCGTCCTGGGTGGAGAGGTCGGAATACAGCACCGACATGGAGGGCGTGGCCACACGGCCGATCACCAGCGCAAAAAAGCCGACCAACAGCACCGAAACGGCGGCCATGGCGCCAATGCGGCCCGGGCCAACTGTTCGCACGAAGGTGATGATATTATCCAAAACGCACTTCTCCCCGCCCACAGGCGTGTTCGCACCGCGCAAATGCCCGGCGGTGCCAACCCTTGGCTTCTGCCAGTTGTCTGACTTGAGCGGCGAAACAGGGCCATCCGGGCTCAACCCGCCACTAGGCAAACTTTGCCGACATCATGGTAAATGGCGGGTTAATTCGTGCTCAGGATTTTGGGGATCGAACGCGGAAAAGCCGACAACCCACGGAGGAATGGGAAGCCGGCGAACCGAAATAAATTCAAAAAGAAAAAGTACCGCTAGTTGGGGCGGTACTTTTGGATCTGTGTGGTGCGCAAACCAGCTAGACCATGGTCTTCGATGCTTTGCTGCCAGCCCAAAAACTCTTCCACCGTCAGCGTGTAACGCTTGCAGGCTTCATCGAGGCTCAAAAGGCCACCGCGGACTGCTGCGACGACCTCAGCCTTGCGGCGGATCACCCAGCGGCGGGTATTGGAGGGCGGAAGGTCGGCGATCGTTAGCGGACTACCGTCCGGCCCGATCACGTATTTCACGCGGGGACGTATTACGTCGGTCATAGGTACTCTCTACAAAACGCTCAAAACCGATTGAGTTTTCAGAGTACGGGCGGAAAGCTAATTTTTGCCTAAGCGCAGTGCAAGGAATGGGTAAGACTTGCCTAGTGCCAAAAATTATTGACATTCAGCCCGGAAAAGCCGGGTTACAGCCCGACGGAACGGACGGATGAGACGGGGAACGTAGCCGTTCCAATGGCAAGGGTCGGCGTTGTACCGCTCAGATCAATTCCGTCGACACGGCCGCTGATCTCGGTTTTCACCGGGATGACATTGCCATCATTATCCGTTGCTTCGACGGAGATGGAGTAAATTCCATCGGGGTTCTGACTGCCATTTTCGCTGCGACCATCCCAGGTGAAACCGTGGGGACCCTGTGATGTGGCGAGTTCTTGACGGAAAACCGGCGCGCCGGCCGAGTTGCGCACAACGATGGAGGCCGTGGTGGCGGCACCCTGCACATCGTAGCCCCATTGGGCCGTGCCACCCTCAAGACGGGTGGCGCTGCCTTCGGCGGTTATCGTGTTCCCCAGATAGCCCACCAGTGAAGAGGCACTGGCCGCCTGCTGGCTTTTGATCATATCCTCGAGCAGCGAGTTGGTCTGAATGCTCTGCTCGACCCCCGAGAATTGCGTCAACTGATCGGTGAATTCCTTAGAATCCATCGGCTCTAGCGGGTTCTGGTTTTGCAGCTGCGCAGTCAGCAGCGTCAGAAACGCATTATAGTCATCGACCAGCTTGGTTCTGTCAGCTGCGGACGAGCTTGGATTGGCCAGCGATGTCGTGGCTGCGCCGTTGATTGCATCAGTCATGGCTCAATATCCTCTTCTGGGTCCTTGTCATGCGGTGCGGTGTCAGGCGATGCGGTTCAGGGCCAGCGGGTTTCGGGCGGCCTCGGAAATGGAAGCGACAACGTCTGCGGACAGATCTTCAAGGTCCAACTCATCGGCACCGGTTGAGACCGGCTGCCTGGCGGCGTCCTCACTTTGCTGACTGCCGCCATCCGCCATCATTTTATCGAACCCGGCAGATTGTCCGTCGCCCTGGTCCATCAGCTGCATGTCGATGCCGCCCTCCAGATCGAGCCCGGAAGCGGACAGAATGCGCTCAAGCTGCGTCTTGTCTCGCATGAGCATATCCAATGTTTCAGGCCGCTCCACCATCAGGCGGGCCTGGGCCTTCTCCTTGTCCATGGTCATGCGCACTTCAATGCGGCCCAGCTCCGGCGGGTCTAGCTTGATTTCGAAATGGTTCTTCCCGCCCTGTACTGCGCGGGCAATTTCCATGCCTGCCTGGTTCATAGCGCGGTGGGCGAGCACGGGATCGCGGGCGGCCATGGCAGCGCTGTTGGCGCGGGCGGTGTTGGCATCGGCGCCAGCCTGCGTTGTGTTTTGCTGGGTCGGATCACCATCGGCTGCTGGGTCGATGGCCATATCGGGCGTGGGTGCCGCCGCTGCCTGGGCCTGAGCTTGGGCTTGAATTGCCGCCGTCATCACGCTGGCCACGGCACCCAAGGATGGCACGGCGGTGGGTATTGCAATCGTTGCGCCTTCTGCGTTGGTCTGCCCGGCCCACGCAGGTACGGCTCGGCCAGCGGCATTATCAAGTGGCGCGCGCTGGGTGAAGGTCAGGTCGCCATCAATTGCAGTGAAGTCGATGCCACCAACAGTTGCGGTTGAATTGACAGTGGCCCCAGCCGGTGCGGCCTTTGTATTCAGTGTAGCGGCACCGGTCTGACCCAAGGCCTGCGTCTGAGCAGTTGCGGCTTCCGCGAGACCCGGCAGAGTTGCAATGCCAGCGGTGGCATCTGTGGTAGCGGCCGGTGTTTGGGTCGTGGCGGCCAAAGCAGCGATGGAAGTGGATGACACCAATTGCTGGCCAGTGAGTTGCAGCGGTCCAGCAATCATGTCACCGGGCAGTGGTGTCTGCAAAGGCGGCGCGTCGACGATGGGCAAATCGCTTGTGGCCAGCTCCATCACCGGATTGGTGGGCAGTTCAGCATCCAGCATTGTCTCAAAAGACGGAATATCGACCGCTTTTGTACCCGCCTGATCGGGTTTCACCGTCTCGTCGCCACCGCGCTGACTGTCTTCAGTAGCGTCCGCACGGCTGGTGTCTTTGGTTTTGTCGTCTCGGTCCGCGCGTTTATCGTCATTTCGCTCGGCACGGGCCTCGTCGGCTCGCTCACGGCGTTCGGAGCGCTGTGAGCTGCGGGCATCCTGTTGCCGGTCGGCGCGTCGCTCGCCCATGTCTGTCTCGCGGTTCCGCTGGGCCTCCATCGGACGCAACTGATTGGCATTGGGCTTACTGATGTTGATTTTCTGCACGGATAGCAGGGACTGGATATCGGTCATAACGCACCTTCAACGCAACTAACTGGCAGTTGTGTTGCAAAGGCCGTGCCGGAATTTCCATGCCAAATATATTAATAAAATCAACGACCCCATACCGTCTTGGCATCCGTCACACCGGCAAATCAGGCACGGGTGGCCTCTCCCCCGGCAAAATTTGCCGCACATGCGCCACTTGGCGCACCGCCTTGTTGCCACCGGCCAGCCGTGCCATATGCCCGCCATATGAAATGAAACTTGAACCCGACCCTTAAACTCGGTGGACAGAAATATGCTCAATTCCCTCGACCTTCCCGGTCGTCCTGA
>JBCDIB010000126.1:0-6938 GCA_038749385.1 Pseudomonadota bacterium
AAATGAAAGCCTGCGAGCCTCCGGAATGGCTCATATTCTAGCAATATCCGGGCTGCACATGACGTTGATCGTCGGCAGCATCTTCTTCGGACTTCGGTTTGCGATGGCACTGCACCCCACTTGGCCGCTTCGCTATCCCACAAAGAAGGTTGCCGCCGCAGCAGCTTTGGCGGTGGCGACTGCCTATCTGGCGATTTCGGGTGCCGGACTCGCGACACAACGGGCTTACATCACTTTGGCCGTCATGCTTGTTGCTCTGTTGCTCGACCGGCGGGCGATAAGCCTGCGCAATGTCGCCGTGGCGGCTGCGATCGTGCTCATCATGCAGCCCCACGCTATCTTTCTGGCCGGTTTCCAAATGTCGTTCGCCGCGGTGGCGTCGTTGGTCGCAAGCTATCGGGCGTTCGGCAAGTTGCGGGAGCGCGCTGAGGTTCTGGTCGCGTCCGGCCTGCCCTTGAGGGGACGAGACGCACTCATCGCGCGATGGTTTGGTGCTTCATATGGCGTTCATCAGCGATCTTGGTGGCAAGAGGGCCTGCAGTGGTGTTTGCGTTTCTTTGCAGGCATTGCGCTCACATCGCTGATTGCAGGGCTCGGCACCGGCCTTTTTGCGGCCTGGCATTTTCACCGTGTGGCCCCCATGGGCCTACTGGCAAACTTGTTGGCCATGCCATTTGTGACGGTGGCGGTTATGCCCGGCCTGTTGACCGCCATGTTCTCTCTGCCGTTCGGGCTCGATCCGATTTTTCTTGGTGGCGCGGGCAGAGGTATTGAGACCGTGCAATCCATCGCCAGTTGGTCCGCCAACATTGGACCCCATGGCCGCACCGGCGCTATGCCATTGTCGGTCTTTCTGGTGTGCCTTGCCGGTTTGGCCGCCGCCATCTGCTTGAGAGGTGCTGCCAAATTGGTTGCCGCCCCAATAGCCACTGCAGGCATTATGGTATGGAGCCTTGGCGTCGTGGCCATTGATCCACCGGAGGTGCTCACATCGCCTGACCGGGGTTTGGTGGCAGTGCGCAAGGATGTGTCCAACTACCAGCTTAACTCTGTGAGGTCGCAAGCTTTTACCCGCGATCTTTGGCTTCGAGCTTATGCCCCGTCGGTTGGCACGGGCGATCAATTGGCAACGATGCAATGCGACGCTCACGGCTGCTTTGCACGCTCTGAGCGTGGCTTAGCTGTCAGCTGGGCGAAAACTCCCGAAGCTCTCCGAGAGGATTGCGCCAAAGTGGACCTGGTGGTCACGAAGCTGGCGACCCCCGAAATCTGCGCAGCTACAATTGTGAACGCGGAAACAGAGGGCGGCGCGCTAGCCATTAACTCGAAAATGGAAATGCAGGCCGAGGGCACGAACCGGGTGCATATACGGACAGCCAATGCTCTCGTTCACCGGCCTTGGAACCGACGGACCGAGATGGCTTTCCAACCGTCCCGGGCCTCTGGTCGCGATTAGTATTGCCGCAATAGTCCCACCAGCTTGCCTTGGACAGATATGCGATCAGGCCCGAAGATGCGGGTTTCATAGGCGGGGTTTGCAGCTTCAAGCGCAATGGACCCGCCTTTTTTACGCAGGCGCTTCAAGGTTGCCTCTTCATCGTCCACAAGTGCGACAACAATTTCGCCGGCATTGGCTGTGTCTGACTTGCGGATGATCACCGTATCGCCATCCAGGATGCCGGCCTCGATCATCGAATCCCCTTTAACCTCAAGGGCATAGTGCTCACCGCCGGCAAGCATGTCCGGTGGGACCACAATCTGATGGCTTTCCTGTTGAATGGCGGAGATAGGTGTACCAGCAGCGATGCGGCCCATGACGGGCAAGGGAACGCCGGCATTGTCATTGCCCGCGGCGGCCGCCGGTTTCGGCTCCGGTTCTTTGCCTAAGCTGCCCTCGATAACACTTGGGGAGAATGGACGGCCCCGCGCCAAGGTTTGTGCAGCACCTTCCGGCAATTTGATGATTTCCAGCGCCCGCGCGCGGTTTGGCATGCGGCGAATGAAGCCCCGTTCTTCCAGCGCCGTGATCAGGCGGTGGATACCCGATTTGGACTTGAGATCCAGGGCATCTTTCATTTCGTCGAATGAAGGGGGCACGCCCGCTTCCTTGAGACGTTCATGGATGAACATAAGCAGTTCGTGCTGTTTGCGCGTGAGCATGGCGAATCCAGTTAAAACAAATCAAGAACAAGATACATGTTCTTGCCTTGTTCTGCAAATCCGACCTAGGAACGCCGATCGTTACCAGAACATAAACGAAATTTGTGCGCCGACCGGTTGCGCCTTTTGATGGGCGGGGCGGCACAGAAGGGCGTTTGCTGCAGCGGCCACATGCAGCAGTGACGAGTCCTGTTTTGGGAAGGGCTGCACATCCCAGCCACCATCTGGGCGGGGCGTGGCGGTGCAGCGTGTGTAATCCTCACGCTCGTCATTGGCATCCAGAGGCGTTGTAAGTGTACCCAAGTGCAGGCCTTCAACAATCTGGGCGCCTTGCAGCTTGGCCACCAAGGGTTCCACGAACAGCTTGGTGCACACGAGGCTGGAGATCGGGTTGCCGGGCAGGCCCAGCAGGCGCAGCTCCCGGTCAGCTTCCTTCAAACGCCCCACCATGAATGGCTTTCCGGGACGCATGGCGATGCGATATAGGTCGAGCTCGCCTCCCATGGCTTCGAACACCGGCTTCACCAAGTCATGGTCGCCCACCGAAGCACCGCCCAGGGTAAGCACCACATGTGCGCCTTGGGCGAGGGCCGCTCCAAATGCCTGTTCGATGGCTTCTTTCGTGTCCGCCACGATCCCCAAATCAATGACCTCGCCGCCGGCGGCTCGAACTCTGGCTATCACGCCCATTGCATTAGATGATATGATTTGGTCGGGACCGGGAATTGTACCCGGCGACACCAACTCGTCGCCGGTAGAAATGACCGCAACAACGGGACGCCGGGCGACCGTAATGTCTGTATGGCCAGCTGATGCCAACAGAGCCAGTATTTGCGGCGTCAGTCGCGTGCCAACTGCGGCGAGTTCGCGGCCCTTCTCAAAATCACCCCCCGCCGGGCGGATATAGCGCCCTTGAGGTTCACTTTTCAGAATTCGGACGCGACCGTCGGAAAGCGGCTGAGCATTTTCCTGAATGGCAATCACATTGGCAGCGGGTGGCAAGGGCGCACCGGTGAAAATGCGCACGCATGTCCCAGGCTGCAATTGCTCGTGATATCCGTGGCCAGCCGCGCTTTCGCCGACGATCTCAAGCTCAGCCCTATTGTCAATCAAATCATCGGCTCGAAGCGCATAGCCATCCATTGCGGACGCCGGGAAGGGGGGCTGGGTAAGTTTAGCTACCGGCACCTTGGCCAATACCCGTCCAACGGCGTCACCAAGGGCTATGGTCTCTGTACCAAGCTGTGGCAGGTCAACTTGCGATAGAGCCCGCGCCTCAGCCACTGGCATTAGGGAGCGGGGGTTCACGGGCTGCGTCACTGGGAGGTTGCGGCGCGCCAATCGCCGCTCTTGCCGCCAGACTTGGCCACCAACTCGACGCCGCCAATGACCATCGTCTTGTCTATCGCTTTCGCCATGTCGTAGAGCGTCAGGCAGGCCACTGTCACGCCGGTGAGGGCTTCCATTTCGACACCGGTTTGGCCATGCAAGCGCGCCGTGCAGCTGACGCGAAGGCCGGGCAAAGCGTTATCTGCTTCGATGTCTATAGATACTTTGCTCAACGCAAGTGGATGGCACAGGGGTATCAGGTCTGATGTTCGTTTCGTGGCCATTATGCCGGCAATGCGAGCGGTGCCGATGACATCGCCCTTCTTCATATTGCCCTGTTCGATCGCCGCCAATGTTTCGTGGGCCATTTTGATGCTGCCAACAGCGGTGGCCTCGCGTTGGGTGTGCGCCTTGTCTCCAACATCCACCATCGATGCGGCACCGCCTGGATCCAGGTGGGTCAGCTTATCACCCATCAGGCCGCTGCGCCTTCGAGCAATGCTCTCGTTGCGGCGGTCACGTCGGCCTGCCGCATAAGACTCTCGCCCACCAGAATCGTGTTGATGTTAGCTGCGGTTTTGAGGGTCTGCACATCATCATGGGTGAAGATACCACTCTCACCAACCAGCAGCACATTGTCCGGCACCATCGCAGCCAAGCGCGTGGAGGTTGCAAGGTCGACGTCGAAGGTTTTGAGGTTGCGGTTGTTCACGCCGATGAAATCGGAATTGAGTTTGATCGCTCGCTCCATTTCGGCTTCGTCGTGCACTTCCACCAGCGCGTCCATGCCCCAGTCTTTGGCGCATTCCATCAGGTCGGCGGCACAGGCATCGTCTATGGCGGCGAGGATAACGAGGATGCAATCGGCGTTCCACGCCCGGGCTTCGGCCACCTGATAGGTGTCATACAAAAAGTCTTTGCGCAAAGCGGGCAGGGAACACGCCGCCCGCGCGGCGATTAGAAAAGATGGGTCACCCCTAAAGCTGGGCGCGTCGGTGAGGACGGAAAGGCAGGCCGCGCCACAGGCCTCATAAGCTTGCGCGTGGGCTGGGGGATCAAAGTCTTCCCGGATAAGGCCCTTGGATGGGCTGGCTTTTTTGATCTCGGCAATCAAACCGAATTTGCCATTGTCCCGCTTGGCTTCCAATGCGCCTTTGAAAGGACGCACTGGCTCGGCGGCTTTGGCTGACGCTTCCACTTCAATTAGGGGAGTGGCCGCTTTGGCGGCGGCAATTTCTTCGCGCTTGTAATCGCCGATGCGGGAGAGAATGTCAGCCATTTGTCACCGCAACTAGTTTTTCGAGGGTCTGTTTGGCTGCGGCGGAATCTATGGCATGGGCCGCGACTGCCACGCCCTCTTTCAGGTCGCTGGCCTTGCCTGCGATGGTCAGAGCTGCGGCGCAATTCATAAGTACAATATCGCGGTAGGCATTTTGCGTGCCGTCCAAAAGCGCCCGAAGGGCCGCGGCATTGTGTTCTGGATCGCCACCTTTCAGGTCCGCCATATCTGCTTGCGGCAGTCCGGCATCGGCCGGAGTAATCTCAAATTCCCGCACGTCGCTACCCACGATCTCGGCAACCAGCGTGGGCCCGGTGGTGGTGATCTCATCAAGGCCGGACCCGTGTACAACCCATGCTCGCTCGCAACCCAGTTCGGCCAGTGCATCGGCCATGGGGCGCACCCAATTGGGCGCAAACACACCCAATAGCTGACGCGACACGCCTGCAGGGTTGGATAGAGGGCCGAGCAGATTGAAAATGGTGCGCGTGCCCATTTCTACGCGCGAGGGCATCACGAATCGCATGGCAGCGTGGTGCTTTTGCGCAAACATGAAGCCTATTCCAGCTTCGGAAATGGCTTTTTCGATAAGTTTTGGCTCGGCGTCGAGATTGATGCCCAGGGCTGACAGCGTGTCGGCAGTGCCACTTTTGGACGATGCGGCCCGGTTGCCGTGCTTGGCGATCGGCACGCCGCAGGCTGCCGTCACAATGGCCGCTGCAGTGGAAACATTGTAGCTGCCGCTGCCATCACCACCGGTGCCCACAATGTCCATAGCGCCCGCGGGGGCTGATACACGGGTCATGCGTTCCCGCATCACAGACACGGCGCCGGCAATTTCCGATGATGTCTCACCCTTGAGCCGCAGACCCATAAGCAGTGCGCCGATTTGGGATGGCGTTGCTTCGGCAGACATTAGCAAGGAAAATGCGTCCGTGGCCTGCTCACGGGAAAGGTTTTGCCCGTCAGCGAGCTGGGCGATATGCGGCTTCAGGTCGGCCATGGCTCAGAAGCGCTGTGAGTGTTGAGCTGGCGCGAACACGGCGTCAATTGACTGGCGATTGACCTGCGGTTGCAGGTCGGTCTGAAGGCGCTGCACCATCTGCGAAAACAGATCGTCGGCCACGGTTTCCTGTACCCGCGAGACAATTTCTTCTGGCAGATCAGGGCTGGCCGCTTCCGCGACAGCCTCAGCCTTCAGCACAACAAGATTACTCTCATCGATGCCGTTGGATACGGCGATCTGGCCTGATGGGCCGTCGAAAGCTGAAATAAGGGCAGGGGCCGACAGTCCTGTGTTCTGACCTTGTCGGCGCACAGCTGCTGCAGTTTGCACTTCCAGCCCAAGAGGCTCTGCCAATTGTGCCAAGTCTGCCCCGCGTTCAGCACGGCGCAGTAGACCATTTGCGGTGGAGCGCAGCAGCTCAGTCGTCCGGTCGGCCTTCCAATCGGCCAAAACACGATCTTCAACTTCGTCGAATGTACGGTCGCGGGCTTCCGCTATTTCCGTCACCTCGTACCACAGATAGCCCTCGGCGCCGGGGTTCGCGTCAGTGCCCTCGAGGCGCAGGGCATCTGTTTCAACACCTACTTCTGTTTCGAAAGTTGCGCCCAGAACGCTGGCAGCGCTGGCCACCAGGCTCGACGGATTGTCTTCTTCGTCATTGCCGTTTTGATCGAACGTAGCAGTGATCAATTCGACATTTTGCTCGTTGGCGATTTCGTCGAATGTCATGCCCTGAGCGCGGGCGTCTTCGATCGCGTCGAATACGCCTTGTAATTGGTCGGTGGCTTCGAACACCGCCAATTCTTCTCGCAGCACAGCGCTGACGCCTTCAAAGCTCTCGGTCACTTCGGCGCGGGTCTCTTCCACGCTTAGAATTACCGAGCCAAATAGACCATCGAGCACTTCGCTGGTGCCACCCGATGGCAGGTTGAATACGGCTTCTGCCAATGTTTGGTCGGGGAAACTATCGCGGGTGAACGTGCCCAGATCGGTTGGCTCTTTACCGACAGCCGCGGCAACGGCGGCGAAGTCACCACCATCGGCCAATGCGGCTTCGGCGGTGGCGACTTCATCGCCGGACAAGACGATTTGCTGCACTCTACGCTCAGATGCCTGGGTGAAGCGCGCTTTGACGCGTTCATACTCGTCGCGGACGGCTTCGTC
>JBCDIB010000127.1:0-6921 GCA_038749385.1 Pseudomonadota bacterium
CTGACAATACTGCTTGTTCCGCGCATTTCAGAGACTGCGGCGGCCACACAGATCGAGGCCATGAACCTGCCTCCACTTCGGTTTTCCCAACTGGCGCGGACAGCTTCGGCGGATAATTCCATGCCGCTGGACCGTCAGTTCAGAACCCTTGTGTGTCCCTATGACCTCAGTTCATCGTCCATCGCTATATCGGCACCGATGGGTCGTCAGTTGTGGACGTTGGCAATCTTCAACAATGAGTCCCGCAACGTTTACTCCCTCAACGACCGTTTGACCGCCAGTGCCAGCTTGGAGCTGGTGTTGGTCAACAATGCCCAATTGGCGCGGCTGCGAGAAATTGGCGCTCAGGAGCTGGAAAAGCGTATCGTTGTCGAACTTGAAAGCGATGAAGGGTTTGCGCTTTTCAGGGTCTTTGCTGGTTCAGACCAGCAGGCCGACGACATACAGCGATTTGCGAGTGCGCTGCAGTGTACAATTTTCACACCAAACCCCGGCACGCTGCGGCAAGTAACGTCCGAGGAAGACGACAATCGCGTCTAGAATTGGCCGTTCAAGCCAAGCCGGGCGGACCTATTTTGTGACGATGGGTCGGGCGTAGTCAAACGATTGTGCTTTGCCATCAAGGTCGCCGCGGGTGGCTGCTATTGCCGCATGCAGCCGTGAAATTGCCGATAAAACCCGCCGACCTGTTGCCGCATCCTCGGGAGGCTCTTCCGCCATCAGGCGCTGATAAGCGTGGTGATAGCCAAGGTATCGCAAATCAAGACTGTTGAGCGTCCAGCTTATGATGACATCGTTCTCACGGATGCGCCCGCCAATGTTGCGGCTATTCCATTTGGGTGTGTCAACCAGGTTGCCTGATGCTTCAATGCGTATGCGATCGTGGGCGATAGTTTTGCTTGCAGCCTCGTAGAACGGATCCACCAAGGCAAGATCGCTCTCCAGGTCATCAATCATCCGGTTCCATCGGGCGGTTGAGGACGCGTATTTCTGCGCGCGCAAGGCGCGGTGATAGGCTTTTGGGTTCTGCTTTAGGCCCAGCGGATCAAGAAAACGGGTGCGCGCCAGCTCCACCCGGGCCTGGTTCAACCAATCATCGTGGTGGGCCGGCATGATAAGTGCCCAGGACGCACTGCGCAGGCGGGCATCGCGCTCCGTATAATTGAGGCGTGACACGAGTTGTGTACGGAGGGCGGATTGGGTGAGCGTACCGGCCAGAGGCGCGAGCCAATCGTGTGTCAGGTAAAAGCGCTGATCGGCCCGGCCAAGATCACCATTGGGGCGCGCGCAACCTGTAATCGAGACAATGGCGATAAGAACGACCAGTGTTAGCCGCCATGGCGCTGAACCGCGAGAATTTGCCCGACTAGGTGCGCTTGCGTCGCGGACGTGCCCAGCGGGGCGATGTACGGTCGAGATCATCTGATCGGTCAGCAACCGTATTGTCGTAGTGCTCATACCGAACCCCGGTGAACAGAATGATTTGCCCCGTCGTATGCCCTCTTGGCAGACGCCTGCTTGCTGGATTGGCAACGTCTCCACGCTGCGGTCGGTATTGGAGAACAAGGCCCATATGCCTCTCCTTCAGTGGCGGCGCTTCTGAACGCCCATCAAATTCAAACCCCTCGTCTGCCTTTTGTGGGTGGTTATGGTTAACCGCCGGTTAAGGGCTTCAATGCGAAAAGAAGGGTGGTTCAGTGTGAAGAGGCGAACAGCAAAATGGCACAGGCAGCAGCAAAACAGACGCCAGATGGGCAGCCAAATGGCGGGCTGTATAGCCGGAACGAAGCACCAAATTCGCTTGATAGCCTACTACCAGGCAGCGAGAATCGGACGGAAGCAATCGTTCGGGCCGCAACTGATGCGTTTGTAGCGCCGCGCCGCAGAAGCCCGCAGGAGATCACGGTTTACGCACAATTGGTGCGGCCTTTGCTGCCGAAAGTTGGTCGCGACACGCTGCGATGGGTCGCGGCGGTTCTCTCCAGTTGTGATTTTGCGCCGTCCGAGACCTGCCGCACGCTTGCCAACCAATCCATCCCGATTGCCGCGCCCATTCTTGCCACGGCCACAAAGCTGTCGGTGAACGACCAGATCGCTATTGCCCAAACCAAGAGCGAAGAGCACCGCGTGCTGCTGGCGCAACGCAAAGATCTGTCCGCACTGGTAATCGAGGAAATCGTGTCAAAGGGTGAAGCGGAGCCGGTTCGCCATTTGTTGCGCACGAAACCAAAAGCCATGAGCGACGCGCAGGGCCGAAGCGCCCTGACAATTATCGCCGGGGCCATGAGTGAAGAAATCGAAGCACGGGCGGCCGCAACCAGGCTGGCCAAACCAGATGTGGCCAACGATACCAGCATCGCCGCCAAACCTGGCAAAGCGCAAAACGATCAGCCGCTCAAACTATCAGAAGATGTCGCAATTCGTGCCAGACAAATGGCGGACATGCGCACCGAGCTGACAAGCAGAACCAGCGCATTGGAGCAGGCTCGTAACGAGCTTTTGTCGCTGGCGCAGCGCGCAAGGGGTCACGACGTCAAAACCCCTCGCGAACGACACGCTTCAAAGTCGGCTATTCAAGCAGCAAGTGCAGCGGTTGCGACTGATATGATTGAAGTTCCTGCACAGCCTTCTGCAAAGTTAGGCACTGCCAAATCGGAGGCTGTCAAGAAGCCAGCATTTGCGCAAAACACTGCTGAAATTCCTGCGCCAACAGGTACGTCCAAGATTGCGCCGAGGGACAAGACCGACAAGCTTGCAGACGCGGCCTCCAGTCTGGACCGAAACAATCTGCAACGTGCGTTAGAAACCACACTTGGCCTGTCACCGGTTAAAGTGTCTCGAATGATGGGGGAACCCGGCCTTGAGGCACTTTGTGTGGCGCTACGTGCCGTTGAGTGCAAAGCGGAAACCGCGCACAAACTGCTTACGGCGGTGCACATGTGCGCCCGACGCGATATGAAAATCGTGCAAAGGCTTCGTGTTGCCTACTCAAATCTTGATCCCGTCGATTGCCGAAAGGCGCTGGACCAATGGCAGCGAGAACACCCGTTGGCCAAGCGGGGCACACCAACCGTTGCGGCTCCAGGCATGGCAACAAGTCTGCCGATGGCAGGTCTGAGGGGCCGTGTGTCGGAAACACCCCATGAAGATGATGATCTGTTTGAGCCCAGCGTGCCGGCCGTCAATTTGAGCTGACAAATGGTTGGGCCAAAACGCCGAGCTACAAGCTTCCCGAAGCGCAAGCTTTAGCGGCTGCTCAGTTTCCAATTACAGCCATTGTGTCTGGCAATTCTTCGATCTCCAGCTCGACAACCCAAATATCGGGGTCGTATTTGCGCTCCCGCGCCAAACGGTCTGAGATATCTGCCTGCGTTGGACCGCTTGCCAGAAGTTCAAAGCGGCGGGCATCTACAGATAGATCGCTGTCGCCGGGCGCGTCGAGAAGCGCCTGGGGAGCTGGCCCGTAAAGCAGCATTTCCCCGGCTCTTCTCCGCTGAACCACAAAGATTGCTCCGGCTTCAGCAGCGCCCTTTATTTCGATTGCTGCAAAACCGCCCTGTGCAAACACCGTCCGCACCAGAGCCCCGCAAAACATATCGCTTGTGACGCGCATCTAACATCGCTCCCGACACGACTTTGAAAGCGTGCCTGCCTAAAGCGCGCCGATTTCAATAAGACGGCGCAACACTTGGGGGCTGGCTTCACCGCTTACAGTCATGCCCTGCGCGCGCTGGAAAGCGGTAATGGCCGCGCGGGATTCCGCGCCCATGATGCCGTCAACGTCCAGCTCCGGACTGCCATAGGCTTTCAGGCCACGCTGGATGCGGATGATGAGATCTTTTTCAGGCGGCACAATCTTTGATTTGTCCCCCGAGGGCGTTGCACGGGGCACAGCGGGGGTCGTTGTCATCGAGCCACGAATGGAGGACATACGCACATGGGCCAGCAATCGCCCCGAGGGCTCGCCGCTGACCTCGAACCCGGCGGCACGTTGGTAGGATCGAATGGCTTCCCGGGTCTTTGCACCGATCTTGCCGTCCAAGCCGCCGGAATAGAAGTTCTTCTCCGCAAGGGCGATTTGCAGTTCTTCGATCAGTGGGTCGATGGGGCTGATGGTTATCCTGCGAATACCATTGTCCGCATCAGCAGCCGCCGGACGATCGCCAAGGACCGAGGTGCCGGGCAACACCGCCATGCCGCGGGTGGCCCAGAGAGGCGCCGGGTGGGTATCGTCCTGAAGATAGGCAGCGTTGACACCCACCACCCCAGCCCAGAGCAAGGAAACACCCATCGCTGCACTGGCTAACGGGTTGGCCAGCAAGGCGGCTGTCAGGCGTCCGGTGCGCGGTTCGTCAAATGGATGTCTGGTGCGGGGCATCGGTTGTTTTTCAGTCCTTAAGTTCAAGCAAAGCGTCTATTGGCGGGCGGCAAGGGCGCTATCGGCCACAAGTTCGTCAAATGTAGGCTCATCAGCTACGGCCTCGGTGTCCATTGGCTGGCCAGGCATCGGGGTCACCATAGACGGTACCGTTTGGATGCCGGTTGGTAAGGCGACAACTATATCATCGTCGATAGCGGCGTCTCCCGCTGACACAGGCTCGCTGTTGGGAAGATAGATCTGCACGGTTGTTCCTTCACCAAGGCGCGAGTTCATTTCCATTTGGCCGCCATGCAGGTCCACAAAACCCTTCACAATAGCCAGACCAAGGCCAGTGCCCTCGGCTTGGCGGGAATGGTCATTCTCGGCCTGCACAAAGGGCTCACACGCCGCCGCAAGATCATCTGCGCTCATGCCAACACCATGATCCTTGACGGTCAGCAGCAAACCCTTGTGCTGACGCTCAAGGCTGACGAGGACCTCACCACCATCGTGGGAGAACTTTGCAGCATTGCCCATAAGGTTGATGATGATTTGTTTGAACGCTTTGGGGTCTGCGTAAATCGAATGAATACCGGGTTGAATACGGCTTCGCACGCGCACGCCCGTCCCGTTGCGCGACCCTTCAACCAGCGAGCAAGCCGCGGCCAGAACGGGTTCAACTTCAAAATCATCACAGGCGAGCTGATAGTAACCAGCTTCGATTTTCGAGGCGTCCAGAATATCATTAACGATGGTCAGCAAGTGTTTGCCAGCCCCGTGAATGTCATTGAGATATTCTTCCTGACGATCGGTAACCGGCCCCGCCAAATGTTGGCGCAACAAGTCTGAAAAGCCTAGAATGGCATTGAGCGGTGTCCGCAGCTCATGGCTCATAGTCGCTATGAAGCGCGTCTTGGATCCCTTTGCCGTCGCCAGCTCTTGCTCGAGCAGATCTATGCGTGCCGCCATATTGGCCTGCACCTCATTGCAGGCCACATGCGCTTCAACAGTGCCTCCACCAGCCGCAACCATGATCAGTCGCACCGATTTCCAACCGCCATCATGCGTTTGTATACGGCAAACCAGATCTTCCTGTCGGCCTTGGTCCAGCGTGCTGTCGAGGGCGGCTAAGAGCGCAACCCGGTCGGTTACGTGCACGCGGTGCAGCAAGGGTTCGCTTGAAACACCTAAGCCCAAGTCGCTGCAAAGCTCGCCGCTGCATTCCAAAATATGGCCAACGCGATCCATGCGAATGCGACTGAGTGAGGTGCCTTGTACCTGCGCAGCAGGGGTCAGCGGCCAAAAGCGGGCCACGCAGACCGCCACCGCCAACACGGTGCCAGCGCTGATCCATGTCGCAACGTCGGTGTGAGGTTGGCCGAGAAACGCCATGTGCAGCCACGCGGCATAACCCACCGCCAACGGCGCAACTATCATCCAAGACAGTTTGTCATTGAGAACAATCGGCGTGGAAGCGAACAAAAGAAATAGAAGCGAACCAAGCCACATGGACGGAAAAGCGGCAGTGATAGCAACTGTAGAGGTAAGCGCTGCGAACAAAAACCAACGTGCAACAATCTGTACAGAAGCAGTGTTGGAAAGCGCCCGCGCCGGAAGGGCAAACGTCGACAATGACACAATGGCGATAAGGTGGATCGTTGAGAAGTCACCCAAGACCATCGACACCAGTGGCAGAGCAGCTAATGGCATGATGGCAGTCGTAAGACAGATACCTACCAATATGGCGCAAGCTCTGCGCTTGGGACGGTCGGAGGGCCCTTCAGAAAACAGGTCAGCGCACACGGCAGCATCCAACCGTTGCGCAAGTGCGTCGGTCAGTCGGCTGAAAAAATGTGTTTGGCTTGTGTGCAAATTAGGCCCCGTTGTGTCGGTTCCAATCAACCGCACAGCGGTGGTTCAACTCTTAACAGCGGCGGCCCGGCAGCCAGAAATCGCATTATTCGGCTCTGAAACGGGCCGTTTTGGCCAACACGGTGAACGAAGTGTTGCCTTTCAGAACAGGTGCAGCCCTTTACCAATTGCTGCTTCAAACCACCCCGATTTTTCCTTAAATATCTGTATTAAAATACTTTTTTTGCAGCCCTCTGCCTGCCGGCGATAGATGAGGCTTAAGAAAGTCGGTCAAATTGTCGGCAACCGGAAGAATCACCGTGTCGACTGCGAAGTTGGTACAATTTGAATCAAAATTAGCCGCTCATCTCACGGATCGAGCCATGCTCATCTGCCATCCTGTCGGTCAGACGGCGGGTCAACCGCTGCAGAAATGACGGGAGTGTTGCCATGCTGATCAAACTGACCAAGGCCATCATTGTGCTGGGCGCGACAGCTGCTTTTATGCCATCGGACCAATTCGGCTCCATGCCCGGGCTGTCGGCCGACGCTCCCCAAAAATTTGCCCTGCACGGTGCAGTAGCCATGGAGACACTTGAACGGTCGGCCAGTGCCGCATGTGATGCCAGCAAAGACCTGTGCGAAACATGGTCCACGGCAGCACAGGATGCCCACGCCAATGTGCAAGCGGGCGTGACGGGTTCGATAGC
>JBCDIB010000128.1:0-6878 GCA_038749385.1 Pseudomonadota bacterium
AGCGCTACCCTGGGGTGTCCGGCTCGGCCTATCTGGTGGGGGGCGTTGGGATGACAGTTCTTAAAAACCGCAATGTTGCCCTTGTGCCCATAAAGACAGGTGTTGGCGCGCGGCTGGGCCTGAATGTGGGCTATTTGAAGCTAACCCGCACCCCGACCTGGAACCCTTTCTAGGACTTTGGTGCGCTTTTGGTGGGCTGGCGTGTGGGACTTGCATGTGGGATCTGGAACCCACACGGATTAATCACGTTATTGAGGGCTGGCGCTTGCTAGCCCTTTTTCGTTTGGCAACTTGTCACGTCGCAGGCTACCTTACGGAAATTGCAGGACAGCATGCCATTGGCGTGCAGGTTTGTGGCGTGTCGCAGCTTTCGCGATGACCACGGGCACAGTTGAGGCTAATTGCGTTGTTACAGAGCGCCATGTTTTTTGCCCTTGGGGCGTCGGTTGCCGGATTGCTGGCGCTGTGGGTCGCACCCATGGTCTGGCGTCGGGCGGTGCGCGTGACCGAACGCCGGGTGGAGGCTGCTATTCCTCTGTCCATTCACGAAGTTCAGGCCGACAAAGACCAGATGCGTGCTGACTTTGCCGTGCAATTGCGCCGCGTCGAACAGACCAGCGAAAGGTTGCGGGCCAAGGCTGCCGAAGACCGCGTTACCATCGAGCAGCAACTATCCCGGATCGAAGCGCTGGCCACTGACCGCCGCGCCAAAGCTGAAATCATCGCAGAGCTGGAAGACAGATCCGAAACCCAGCAGATGCAGCTTACCCAAAGCCGGGAACAGGTGACGCAATTGCGCAGTGACCTTAACGGTCGCGATGCCCGACTGCAGGAACGCTCGGACCGCATCAAGGCCCTGCAGGCTGCAGTTCGCGACCATGAGAACGCGAGTAACACGGCGCGCATCGAGGCCGCAGCTTTGCAAACACGCGGCGAAGATGTGGCCGAGAAGTTGCGCAATGCTGTCAAGGCTGCACGTAAGCTCAAGGACGAAAATGCCGAGCTGAAGACCGAGCGCCGCGATCAGCAAACTGCCATCAAAAAACTCGAGCGCGAGAAACAGAAGATCGAGCGGGAAAACGACCGTCAACGCTCGGCAATGATTGATTTGGAAGAGCGTCTCGAGCGTCGTAAAGCCGAACTTGCTCGCCTCAAGGGAACGCCAGTGGTGGCCAAGGTTGCGACTGATAAATCGGCAACTGGCAAAACAGCAGCAGGAAAGCCGGTTTCTCGAACCCGTAAACAGACTGAACTTACGCCGGTGGCCTCCAACGCCGCAAAAACTGCGGTTGCAGGCTCAAGCCCAGCGCCCTCCAGCGCGTCTGCGATAGACAAACGACTGGAAGATTTTCAGCAGCGTATCGTGAAATTGGACGGTAAAGCGCCAAGAAATGCGACGACCCGTAAATCTCTGCTTGCTGAGATGGACGCCATTGCCGAGCAGATAACCGCAGCCAATGACAGTCGGAGTGACGCTAACAAGACCGGTGAGGCGTCTGCGTCCCGTGCATCGACCAAGAAACTGAAAGGTTTCAAGAAGCCAGTGCCCAACGAAACCGCTGCAACGCCACCTGATCCCAACAATGATAAAATTAGCGGACTGAGCGCGCGGGCAGCGGGCCTGCATAAGCTTCCAGCGGCTGAGTAGGGCGCTTGCGCTATTCGCCACCCACCCACGCCTGTTAGCGTGCGAAGGTTATTTTAGACACAATGTCGCCGGTCGGTTGGTGGATCGTCCAAAGGGCTTCGCCCTCATCTGTTCGCAGGCGCACCAGAACATTTGGCCCATCGAGGTGCGTCTCAACTATGCGCGCCCCAGCCGGAAGCTCGACTGCAAATTCCTGCGTTTCCCCCGATGGCAAAAGCGCACCGCCTGCTTGTTGCGCAGCCGCTGTCGGTTCCTGCGGTTGAAACCAGATACGATAAGAGATCGCAGCCAGCACGGCGACGAAACCCAACATCATAATGCTCAATGAGACGATCTGAACCCGTTGCATTTTCTGGCGCACGCGTTCAACGGCGGGGTCCAGCGGCTCATCGTCTGGCAGGTCAAAACGGCTTTGCGGTTGGCGCATAGAAGGTCCGGAACATGTTTGGGAGATCGGGCTAGGCGGCGCATCAGATAGCCCGTTGTTGTGGGTTTGCATAGAGCTATGGCCAATGCCCTCTTGCTGACTGCGGTGCCCTCTTGTGCGCAAAAGCCAAGATCGCCAAAACCGCTGTATGAATAACAACCGTCCTACGCAATCAGACATGGCGGGTGAGCCAACGGAATTGATTGTCAGCGCCGATGCCGCAGGGCAGCGCATCGACGCATACGTGGCCGCCTGCGCGCCCGAATGGGTGTCCCGGAGCCGCATAAAAGAGTTGGTGAAGACCGGCCATGTGAGGCTTAACGGCATCATTTGCACGTCACCGAAAGAGCGCCTGGCCGCAGCGGATATCGTGCATTGGGTCTTGCCCGAACCTGCTGACCCGACGCCGCAGGGCGAAGATATCGTGCTGAGCATTGCGTATGAGGACGACCACCTCATCGTGGTGGACAAGCCTGCCGGACTGGTGGTGCATCCCGCCGCGGGCAATTGGACCGGTACGCTGGTCAATGCATTGATACACCATTGTGGAGACAGTCTGAGCGGTGTCGGTGGTGTGCGGCGGCCTGGTATCGTGCATCGCCTCGATAAAGACACCAGTGGCCTGATGGTTGTTGCCAAGACTGACCGCGCCCATCAAGGGCTGGCTGCTCAATTTGCTGACCATGGGCGCCAAGGCACCTTGCAACGCCGCTATCGCGCCATCGTATGGGGGCGTCCTGAGGCCAAGGGGAAGGTGGAAAGTTATCTTGGCAGGGATCATCATAACCGCCAACGGCGGGCTGTGACCGCGGACAATGCCCCAGACGCGCGGTGGGCCGTCACCCACTGGACACGCCTGCAAATCTGGGCGGCTGACGATGGTAAAACGCGCTCACCGCCGGAATTGTCGCTGGTGGAATGCCAGCTTGAAACAGGTCGAACGCACCAGATACGTGTTCACATGACTCATATTGGCCATCCATTGTTGGGTGATCCGCTCTATGGCACGTCAGTGGCAAGCCGTGTGGAGCGGTTGCCGGACCACGTGGCAAAGGTGGTGAGACAGTTCCGGCGCCAGGCGCTGCATGCAGCCATTTTGGGTTTTGAGCATCCCATAACGGGCGAAACTCTGGTGCTGGAAAGTCCTTTGCCGCCGGATATGGAACAGTTGCGCGCCGCTCTCGCCAGCCTTTGACAGGTAATTCGTTATCTGTGACCGGATGGCACGGTCTGACCGGTGAACCGCTACAACCACCCCAACGTTACAAATTAGAAATATAGCGTGCCTGCCTTAAATTTGGCGCTGCCTATCCTTATATCTATCGTAGAACGACGATGAATGATCGTTCGGACTGTGCCGCAATCGGGCAGTTCAGAGGGTTCGCAGCGGTAAAGGCGGGTTCGTCAACCAAAGCGATAATGGAACGAAAGGGTGCTTTTATGGCCCAGACTGTTGAAAAGAAAAACGAAATCGCAACGCGCTCCACAAGCAATTTGAGCGCGAGACAAAGTCAGACCCTGCCGTCTATCACGACCGGCAATGGCGGGCTGAACCGGTATATGGAGGAAATCAAGCGCTTCCCCATGCTCAAGCCGGATGAAGAATATATGTTGGCCAAGAGCTATGCCGAGCATGGCGACACCGGTGCTGCACACAAAATGGTGACATCGCACCTGCGTCTGGTCGCTAAAATTGCCATGGGTTATCGCGGCTACGGACTGCCGATTTCGGAAGTGGTGTCGGAAGGCAATGTCGGCCTCATGCAGGCAGTCAAAAAGTTTGACCCGGAAAAGGGCTTCCGCCTGGCGACCTATGCCATGTGGTGGATCAAGGCTGCAATCCAGGAATATGTGCTGCGTTCGTGGAGCCTGGTCAAAATGGGTACGACGGCCAATCAAAAACGCCTCTTCTTCAACCTTCGCAAAACCAAAAGTGCCATTCAGGCCCATGATGGCGGTCACCTGACCGATGCGCAGACCAAAGAGATCGCCCAGCGCCTGCGTGTAAGCGAAGCTGAGGTAACCAGCATGGATCAACGCCTGACTGGTGATGCGTCGCTGAATGCGCCCATCCGCGCGTCGGAAGGTGAAGGCGGCGAGTGGCAGGAATGGCTCGTTGATGAGAGTGAGAGCCAAGAAGACGTTCTTGTGCGCGACGATGAAATGGATGCTCGCCGCGAGCTCCTGCGCGATGCCATGAGCGACTTGAACGAGCGCGAACAACGCATCTTTGAGGCCCGTCGCCTTGAAGAAGAGCCGATCACGCTGGAGGAACTGAGCCAGGAATTTGGCGTCAGCCGTGAGCGTATCAGGCAGATCGAGGTTCGTGCTTTCGAAAAGGTTCAGAAAGCTATGATTGCCGCCGCCAGTGCCATCGCGGACACGACCCGTCAGCGCCAACTGGCTGGCTAGCCTAAACGACACAAAAGCGCGCGTTCGAGCGTTTGCTTTCAATGCCCGCGTCGGTGACCCTCACACCGACGCGGGTTTTTCTTTGCGTGCTCCGGGCGACTGGCTGGACAAGATGGGGCGGATGACTTCCTGTTACCTCATGCCACTTTTTTCAATACCGCTGTATCTGACTTCGGCTTTCGTTCTTTGCCTGCTGTTCCCGGCCAATGCCCATGCGCTGGAGTTTGGGCCAGTGAAGGATCGATTGTTCGCCTACGCACAGCAGATCGAGGCCAGCCCGGATGGCAGCTTCCGGAGGTTCGCATATGATGAACTGCGCGATGTGAATGGTCGCGACACGGTTCCCGGACGCCGGGCTAAACGCCAATATATGTTGCGGGTGCCGGGTGGAGTGAAGCAGCGGCGGCAGGCAACACCAGCCGGGCGCATCCCCTATATGCAGGCCGGCGCTGCGCCGGAGAAGGCCAGGCTGCTAATGGTCTACATCCACGGCAATGGCGGCAATCTGAAACAGGGCGTCGATACACGCACGTTTGGCGGCAATTTTGGCCGCGCCATGACATTGGTTGCAAAGGCGGGTGGGCGGTATGTGTCGCCGGGCTTTAGCGATTTTGGTGCCACGGGTGCAGCACAGATCAGTGCGTTGCTGGCAGATCAACGAGCCGCCAACCGTGATGCCAAGATCGTCTTGGCATGCGGTAGCCAGGGCTCGCTCTTGTGTTGGCGCCTGGCGCGGGAGCCATCGACCACAGGTTTGATGGATGGCCTCGTGCTGCTGGGCGGTACCGGTGACGCGGACTATTTGCGGGCGCGTCGTGCCGCAGAAGTGGCGAGCATTCCCATCGTCTTTGCCCATGGCAGCCGCGACCCGGTGTTCGACTGGCAAGCCGTGCGTGCCCAGGCAGACGCGCTGGGTGCTGCCGGGGGGCGGGTGCGTATGGATCTGTTCGATGGCGGCATCCATGGCACGCCCATACGCATGATCGACTGGCGTGATACACTCAATTGGATGTTCTAAGAGCGAGTTTCCATGTCGGACAAGATCATCATCAGCGTCGAGAACCGCGGCGATCAACTGCATGTTGATGTGGTGTTCCGGGAGCCGAAGCTGGTGGGCTTGAACTGCAAGCTTACTGTGGAAATGTTCGTCGAGACTCTCCAATCCAACGGCACCGACAAGCGAAAAACCGTCTTAACCGAACCTTTCAAGGCGGACGCTGCAGGCAACAGATTTGTTATTCCAACGGCCGACATAAAGGGCTTCGGCCACAGCGGTCAGCACATTCGTATCACACCGCAATTGGTGGTGACGGTGGATGACGGCGTTTTATGGGACACCAAAGAACGGGTGGAATTTGACTTGCCCTTGCCTGCGCGCAGCGTTGAGGGAGTTGCCTCCGGCACGCCAAGTCAGGTGCTTAACCCAACTGATCAGATTTCCTTTGCGCGCAACTTCTCGGCGCTCCCCGTTCAACAGAAAATGCTGTTGTCGCTTCTGCTGCTCGTTTTTGTGGTAGGTGCCGTATTTCTGCTGCTCGTCAGCTTGCACGATCAATTCTCGGAAAGCTCAATTCTGTTTCCTGATGAATGGGACGTGCCCCCGGTCATAATCGGTATTGTGGGCGCTGTGGTCAGCATTTTTGTTCTGGTGTTTTTCTACAAGGGCTTGTTGCGCGGCTATATGAGTGCGCAGTTGAGCCAACACTTCCCGATGATCGGGCCGGGAGTAAAATTACGTGTTTCCGACCTGTTTGAAGCGACTGCTCGAACATCGCTGACAGGCGTTCAGGTGCGTGTGGTGGCAGGCTCTCTGGAGTGCGGAGAATATGTGCAGCGCTCAGGCACGGATACCAGCTATATCGCCTTTCGCCGCCCGGTTAAGGCGGTGGTGCTGTATGAAAAGATGACGGCCGCAGTCCACGCCAATGTGGATCTGCAACAATATTTTGCCGACGATATAGACTTCGCGCCCATGTTCGCGGCCTTGCCGCCACCGGCCATGTATTCGAACCGCCATGGGCTTGAAGTGCAGTTGAAACTTCAGATTTTGGTGCCCGACCTTGCTGATTTTGAACTCGTGATCCCGTCGGACCGAATTGATGGTCGTGGCTTTTTGCAATCGGTATGACTGCATTCGACGATTATCTGGGGTTGGCTCAGCAGGATTTCGCTGGTCGCACATGTGTGATTTTCACAGGGCCATCAGGGGCTGGAAAATCGTCATATCTAGATTGGTTGGCCCAAAATCATCCGTGCTTTTCCAGTCGGTCCGTGTTTCGGATCAATGAGGGGCGGCCCCTGCGCTGGCCGGTCTTGCAGGCGATTGCCGAAGATCTGGTGGTGTTGGATGAACTGTTGCGTCCCCGAGATCTGCTGCGTCTGGGAAAATTG
>JBCDIB010000129.1:0-6774 GCA_038749385.1 Pseudomonadota bacterium
GCCGCATCGAAGCCAGCATAGACGTCACTGGCCAGAAGGTTTTTAAGCGTGGCCCGGTCTCCATCAGCAAAGGCGGTCACGATCATTTCGTAGGCCATTTTTGCGCCCTTGATGAAGTCGGCAGGCTCGAAATGCTCATCTTTGGACATGAGCATGGCCAAGCTGGAGGCAAGAGCCGAATCAGGTTTGGCGAACTTTGACACTTGCCGTTTGCGGCGCTCTTCCACCTGGTCCGCAATCCGCTCAGCGGCGCCTGCACGGTTGGGCAAAGTCACCACATTGTCGTCGGCATCTTCTGCGTCCGTGTCTTGGCGGGCCTGATTATTGTCCTGGCGCGGCACCTGATAACGGCTGCCGTGATTTTCTTCCTCGCCCGTGCGGGTGCCCAACACACTGCGAAGACGCAGAGCGACGAAAATAAAGACCGCAACGAAGATAAGTGTAACTGGATCGAACATGGATGTTGAGGCTTTCAGGCTGGCTGCGGTCGAGCGGGGCAGTTGCTGCCGTCATAAGTATGCACAAAGCTGTGGCGGCAACTAGATGGCCATATAGGCCCAATGACAGACAGGTTCAAACGAGCGGCATGACGCAGCCATCAAATTTGCGACTATGATAAGTTCAGAGAGCCCGGCCACCCAGGCTGGCGGCTCTCCATGCGTTCCAATAACGATCCTGCAGGCGATCTTGTTTCTGCCGTGGTGCAACATCATCTGGTGGGTCAGAAGATAAACTCACAAACAGGCCTTCACGTGCCCATAGCTCTCATTCCCTTTCTGCTGCTCATCGTTCCAATTCTTGAGATCAGCGTCTTCATTCTCATCGGGCAGCAGATCGGCCTGTGGGCAACGCTGGGTGGGATTCTTCTGACGGCAATATTAGGCACGATATTGCTGCGCTGGCAGGGGCTGGCGACCTTAAGCAGATTGCGCAGCGAGTTTGGGGCCGGGCACGTGCCAGCCCGCGCCATGGGCGATGGTGCGATGTTGATCATCGCGGGCATATTACTCCTGACGCCAGGCTTTGTGACCGACGCCATCGGCTTTTCGCTTTTCATCCCCGCCGTGCGTGGCGCCATATTCAGTTTCTTTGCAGCGCGGGTGAAAATCGTGACACCCTTTGGTGGCGGAGCTGGACAGAACCCACAGCGACCCCGACAGGATGGCGTGGTGGATTTGGACGAAACAGAGTTTCACCACACTCAGCCAAACACTCATGAACCAGACGGTCCACCCAATCGGGACACGCCTTGGCGCGATGGGCCGAAATAGCCAGCTACCAATCCCGTTACCATGTTGGCTCCATGCGCCGCCTTGTCGGTGGGGCATGTGCAGTGTAAGGCCGTGGCCATTGCATTATCCGCATTCAATCAATGATCCCACGAATGCGGCGGCGCCGTTCTGGTGGCCGAACCAACCAATCGCTTGAAAGAGAAGACCATGGCGGACGAAACACCCAAAACCGACCAGCCCGCGGCTGGCGCAAATGGCAGCGGCGAAGCAGCACCAAGCCTGCGCGTACTCGCGCAATATGTAAAAGATCTCAGCTTTGAGAATCCGCGTTCGCCTGCATCCCTGCAACCGCAGGAGAATTCTCCCGGCATCAACATCAACATCAATGTTGGCGCCAACCCCATGTCAGAAACAGACTATGAGGTGACACTGAAGCTGAACGCCCAAGCAGGTGAAGGCGACAATGTGCTGTTCAATGTCGAGCTGCTATATGCCGGTGTGTTCCGCATTCAAAACATCCCTGAAGAAGCCAAGCATCCGGCAATCCTGATCGAGTGCCCACGCCTGTTGTTCCCGTTTGCTCGCGCAATCATCGCTGACGCAACACGCAATGGCGGTTTCCCGCCGCTGATGATGGACCCGGTGGACTTTGCCGCTCTTTATCGCCAAGGCCAGGCCGAGCGTGCAGCTGCCGCCCAGGTGGAAGCGGGCGCATAATCCGGGTTCTTTGAACGGAAATTGAAAACCGGCGCCTGAGACATCAGACGCCGGTTTTTTTGTGTCCGACTGATCACCCCAATTGTTTCAGCCACAGCGCAGGCGTCTTGAAAGTCTGGACAAATTCAGCGTGCTTGGCCTGCTCTTCGCTTGTCAGGCGCGACGGCAATGGCGTGGGGCGCTGTTTGGCAGGGGGATGACTGGGCCAGCCATTCGTGCCGGTCTCAGCGCCAAACTCGGCATTACCGCCTTTTGCATTTGGAATGAGACTCGCCTGTTTGCCGCCGATCAGCTCGATATAGACCTCGGCCAGCAATTCAGAGTCCAGTAGTGCGCCATGCTTCTCACGGTGGGAATTGTCGATGCCATAGCGTTGGCACAGGGCATCCAATGAGTTGCGTGCACCGGGATATTTCAGCCTGGCCACGGCCAGCGTGTCGAGAACTCGATTTCGTGCAAAAGGCTTGAGGCCAACCCGCTTCATTTCGGCATCAAAAAAGCCAATGTCAAAACTGGCATTATGGGCGATCAGGCGACCCTCACCGAAGAAGGCCATGAAGTCATCAATGATATCTGCGAACCCCGGTTCGTCCTTCACATCGTCCATAGAGATGCCATGAACGTTTTGCGCGTCCGGGTGAATCTGCCGGTCACCGGGGTTGAGATATTGGTGATAGGTCCTGCCGGTGGGCACGTGGTTGAACAGCTCCAGCGCCCCGATTTCAATTATGCGGTCTCCGCCGAGCGCATCGAGACCTGTGGTCTCCGTATCAAAAATGATCTCGCGCATCTGGCTCCGCTCCGCTGTGACCCTTACCGATAAGTGTCTGTGGAAGGCTTAGAGCAGCAAACGTTTCACGTGAATCGTTTGCTGACATCTATCCACCGTCCGCTTGTACGCCCTTCAAAATGCGTTCTACGAGCCCTTCCACTTCGGCTTGTGCATGATCGAGCCCAAGTGAGGTGTCGATGATGTGGTGGGCGCGGGCACGCTTGTCTGCGTCCGGTATCTGGCGCGAGAGGATGGTTTTGAACTTTTCATCCGTCATTCCCGGGCGGGCCATAACACGTTCACGTTGAATTTCAGCGGGGGCTGTTACCACCAACACACTGTCGACCGCATCCTGGCGGTTGGTTTCAAACAGAAGTGGGATGTCGAGGACAATCAGAGGAGCGCCGGCCGCTCGGTGTGTTTCACGGAAAATGTCTTCTGCTTCCCGGACCACCGGATGCACCAGAGCTTCGAGCCTTTGGAGATTTGCTGCACCCCGCGGGCCGGTGAGGCGTTTAGCGAGTTCAGAGCGAATGACTTTGCCATCCTGTGTTGTCCCTGGAAAAGCCGCTTCGATGATGGGCACCAGTGCGCCGGAATAGGCCTGGTGCACCACCGCATCAGCGTCGTGGACAGGCACTCCCGCTCGCCGGAAAAAATCCGCAGTTGTGGATTTTCCCATGCCGATGGAACCGGTGAGACCTAGAACATGCATGGCCTAAGCCAGCCCCATGGCGTTGAGCACAAGCTGACGAATTTGAGGCGTGACTTTGGGGCGGACGCCGAACCATGCCTCGAACCCCGGCACCGCCTGGTGGAGCAGCATGCCGAGCCCATCGACTGTTTCCGCGCCTGCCTGTTCGGCGGCAACGAGAAACGGTGTCATAAGTGGTGAGTAAACGATATCGGTGGCAACGGACCCCGGCCCCATGGCAGCGGCTGCGGCAACCAGCGGAGACTTGTTACCCGTTATATTGTTTTCAGTTGCGCCCATACCAAGGCTGCTGGTGTTCACCACAAAGTCAGCCGAACCGGCCAATTCAATCAGCTGCTCAAAACTGTGAACCGTGGCATGACTGAGCTGCAAATCATCAACCAGCGCTTGCGCACGGGCGGGGGTGCGATTGACGATTTGCATCGAAGATGCGGGACCCCGACGTTCATCCAAAGCTGCAATCACAGCTCGGCTCGCCCCTCCAGCACCGATGATCAGAATGTTGGAGAGCTCACCATCCCAACCACTGGCCCGGTCGTCCAGATTGGAAGCGAAGCCAAAGCCATCGGTATTGTCGCCCACCAATTCACCGTCTTGGCGGTAAAGCGTGTTCACCGCCTTGAGGCGCCGGGCAATCGGCGTCAGACGTGTGCCGCTGGTTTGACTGACCAGCCAGTGATGAACTTCCTCTTTGTGCGGAGCCGTAACGTTACCGCCAGGCGCGGTTTCATCGGCCAATAAGTGTTCAAGAAAACTGCTCAACTCTTCGGGCAGCACATGTCGCGCTTTATAGTCGCCCTGGAGGTCGTATGTTTTGAGCCAATGTCCATGGATCAGCGGAGATTTGGACTGAACGATTGGATCTCCGATCACAAAGGCCGTTTTCTTGACCGGATCAGCCATCAATCACACCCTGTTCTCGAAGGGCTGCCAATAATGGCAGAAGGGGCAAACCGAGAATTGTGAAGTAATCACCTTCGATCCGGTCAAACAATTGCACGCCCGGTCCTTCCAATTGATACGCGCCAACACTTGTCAGCGCCGCATCGCCGACTTGGGACAAGTGCCGCCCAATATAAGCTGGCTCAAGATCGCGCATGGTAAGGTCGGCAACTCCCGTATGCTGCCAGAGCAAAGCGCCGTCCTTTATCAAGCACAGCGCTGCATGCAGGCGATGGGTCTGTCCCGACAGTCGCAGCAATTGACGTCGGGCGGCGTCCATATTTTCGGGCTTATGAAGTTGCTCGTTGTCGAAGGTAAGTGTCTGGTCGCCCCCAATGACAAACGCGCCGGGTCGTCGGGCGCTAACCTCCTGGGCCTTTGCCATGGCCAGCAACTCAGCCAGATCTGCACCATCAAGGCCGGAGCCTTGGATAGATGTTTCAATTGCGCGCTCATCAACATCAGCGGGGAGCGCCTCAAATGTCAGACCAGCGTTTTCGAGAAGTGCGGCTCGGAATGGGCTGGCGGAGGCCAGAACCAACTCTGTGTCAGGTGTCATCATCATGCTGATTTAGCGCCCGCTGTCTTGGCTGACCAGCAGGCTTGAAACTGATTCTATATCGATGATTTGCGAGTCGAGTCGAAAACGAAATCTATCGACTCATAATGATACATCTTGTGGGCAGAGTCGGAGAGCCATGACGGGCCGATGCCCTGGACCGCGGTGTGCAAAAATCATCCCGTTTTACGCGCCAATTTTGCCTCTTCAGTGTTTGGGGATGATTTTGGATTTGAGATGGAATTCCGGCGTGTAAGCCAATTCACCCACGCCATGCTGGAAAGCTCGTCCGTTCAATAGGCCCTCGTATCAATCGCCTAATGAGGTTTTCCCCATTGTTAGGCACTGTGGACAAAGTTTGCGTTCTCACGGTGGAAAAATCACAACTCTGTCCACGCTTGTGGAAAACCAGTCATCCCCATAAACCACAGGCAATAATCATCATCAGCTGCCTACGGCGTTTTCTTTATTGAAAAGGGATGTGGAGAAAATGACCACGCGACCACACACATCGAAACTCTTGGACGTTCTGGATGGCAAAGCCCATGACGTGCCTCCGATTTGGCTCATGCGCCAAGCGGGCCGCTATCTGCCTGAATATCTGAAGACCCGGGAGGAAGCGGGTAGCTTTCTGGACCTTTGCTATAATCCGGAGCTGGCTTGTGAAGTGACGATGCAGCCTATTCGGCGCTTCGATTTCGATGCAGCTATTTTGTTCTCGGACATTCTCGTCATCCCCGACGCCCTCGATCGCGGTGTGCACTTCATCAAGGGTGAGGGTCCAAAGATGACACCGATTGATGCCGCTGGCATCGAAGCCCTGGAAGACATGCGCGAAGGTGTCGTGCCTCATCTGGCCCCGGTTATGGAAACAGTGTCCCGCATTCGCAGCGCACTTGCGCCCGAGAAAGCTCTACTCGGTTTCTGTGGAGCCCCTTGGACCGTGGCAACCTACATGATCGCGGGCCACGGAACTCCGGATCAGGGTCCGGCGCGGCAGTTCTACTATGAGGATCGCGAGACATTCCTCCGGCTCCTGAATTTGTTGGCCGATGTAAGCGCCGACTATCTGATCGCACAGATCGATGCCGGCGCAGATGCTGTGCAGGTTTTTGATTCTTGGGCCAGCGTTTTGGATGCTGCGGCTTTTGAGGAATGTTGCGTGGCCACGGCCCGCCGTTTGACCGATCGTGTGCGGGCAGCTCGGCCCACTGCCAAAATTATCGGATTCCCGAAGGGTGCCGGTTCCCTATATGACGGTTATCGCCAGGCTGCAGGCATGGATGCTTTGGGACTCGATTGGGCTGTGTCTTGGGCGCAAGCGAAAAAGCTTCAAAATGAAGGGCCTGTGCAGGGAAATCTTGATCCGATGCGCCTGTTGATCGGTGGCGAAGCGCTACGCATTGGTGTGAAACGCATTCTTGATAAATTGGGAGATGGCCCGCTGATCTTCAATCTGGGCCATGGTATCACACCACAAGTTCCGATTGCCCACGTGGAAGAGTTGATGCGCCTGGTTCGGGACCGCTGATATGTCAGACCACGATAAGAGCGATCGGGGAGCCAGACCTGCAAAAGCCGGCCGGAGCGCTGCTATTTTTGCAGGCGTGGTTCTGGCAGTAATTGTGCTGATCGCCGTGTTTGACGCATCAAATTGGTATCTTTGGGTGAAGGCTGTCCATGTGATCGCCGTCATATCCTGGATGGTGGGTTTGCTCTATCTGCCACGTTTGTTCGTCTATCACGCCGAGGCATTGGCTGATGGTGAAGCCGGTGCCAGCCGCGCAGCTATGTTGGAAGTTATGGAAGGTCGGTTGATCAAAGTGATTGCGACGCC
>JBCDIB010000130.1:0-6749 GCA_038749385.1 Pseudomonadota bacterium
CGTTCGGCCCCTTTGCGGTCATGCCGGCCATGGCCCAAACGGCGGCGCCCACTGTAGAGAGCATTCGCAACGACATATTGTCCGGTCTTGCCGCGCCGCTGGCCATCACGGTTATTGGTCCACTAATCGTGCAGAACGTGGATGTGACTGAAACGGGCGACGGCTTTCGCGTGATGCTGGAGAGCCCGCTTCTCATGGGCATCGTGCCGCTGGAAGCCATTTCTTTCACTCTGACGCCTGAAGGCGAACAGCTCCGGGTGAGCGATTTTACCCTGCCCGGTTCCGTGCCGTTATTTGGTGCGGCGGTGCTTGAGATTGGCTCTACCGATGTCACCGGCCTGTGGTCGCCGGCCGAGCGGTCTTATTCTGATTTGCAGTTTGCCCTTGGTGATTTGCAGGTGCGCACACTGGGCGGCCAATCCATGCAAGTGGATCTGGATCGGCTGGCGCTGGCCGTGGACCAACAGGGCACAATACGTGCCGATGGCTCGGTGGCCGACAACAGTCTTCTGCGCATCGAGGCGGCCGGCGTACAAACGCAGGGCTTGCCGGAAAATGACGTGACACTGGATCGCCTGTTCGCCGAGCTGAAGGCAAATGGCGAGGAGCCGGTGGACCTATATGCCATTGTCAGCCGCTTTGTGCTGCTCAGTGCCATGCAAGGCGACCAAAGCGCAGCTCTGAGGTTCTTTGACAGTCTTCGTGCACGTGACTACGCGCTTTTGTCGCTGGAGTTGGGAGGCCAGGGGCTATCGGTACAGCAAACGGGCGCTGCAAGCGGCACATTGGATGTGGCCAATATCAACGCCTCGCTTGGGCTTGAAGACGCAACACCACAGGCATGGCGCGAAATGATGCTGGCCGTCGAAGGCCAGGGCATCGTGGATGCAGGCTTTAGCGACCGCGCGGCGAATATGAGTTTCGAGAGCGCCAGTTCGGTTTTGCGCGGCTCTGATATTCCCATCGGCGGAATTATCGAAGCCGCCGGTCTTATGATGGCAGCCGATGCCGGGGCGGAGGTCGAAATTGATCTGGGCGGCTTGATGGATGGGCTGATCGGCTTTGAGAGCATTTCGCTGGAGACTTCGGCTCAAAACATCAGCATAGAAAGCCAACGCCGGAATGCTCCGGGTTTCGCACTGGGGAATTATGGCGGGGAAATTCGCATTGATGGCCTGGGGGGTGATGGCGAAGGTGCAGGCCTGTTTGCGCTTGCCCAGGGAGCCGATGGTATAGAGTTAAAATTGCCGCCACAGGCGGATGCAAACCAAGCGAAAATTCAGGAAATATTCCTGCCCCGGGCCTTCAACTACGATGTCGCTTTGGACGGTCTGCAATTGCCGTTGCTGCGGCAATTGTCTGAGGGCGCTGTCATTCCCGCGGGATCTGATCCCATTGAGCTGGCCGCACCCCTCATCCTTTGGTTCACGGCCCTTAAGCCGAAGCTGCTTGTGGAGGACACCTTCTTTGATGGCGCCGGCTTTGGCTTCAGTACTCAGTCGGATCTGACATTTTACCCGGCATGGTCGCTGTCATTCCCGCCCTACGAAGGCACGAGCTACACGGAGCTTCGCGGGCTTGAGAACTTAAAGGAGCTGATCCGGGATGGGCTTGGGACACCGGCACCAGGCCCCGACGCCACACCCCGCGCGCGCCGCGAATGGAGAAACCAGCAAGAGGCATTGCGGTTCGCCATTTCGGCAATCAACGCAATGGTCGCAATCGCGGACAGCGAGGGCACTGGCGCTGACCGTGTGGACAGCTGGAACCTGAACCTGCCGGATGCCCGCGGTCAGCTGATTAAGATCAACGGTATCGAATTTCGCATTCCCGACTTCCTTGGCATGGTCATGCCAATGGCCATGGGCGGTGTCCTGCGCTAACGTAAAATCGGCCTTTAAGCGACCGCGTAGAGGCCGATCAGTCCCACCATGCCGACCAGCAGGCGCCAGTAGGCGAAGGGGGCAAAGCCGTAGCTGGTGACGAAGTCGAGCAGCTTGCGCACGACCAGAAGCGCCGAGAAGAACGCCACCACGAAACCGATGGCGATCAGGCCCAGATCGTCGGCGTTCAGCACGTCGCGGTTTTTGTACATGTCAAACACCACGGCCCCAAACATGGTGGGCATGGCCAAAAAGAACGTGAATTCGGCCGCTGATCTCTTGTCCGTGCCCATGAGAAGCGAACCCGCAATGGTGGCGCCACTGCGGGACGTGCCGGGCACCAGGGCAAGCATTTGGCAAAGGCCGATCTTCAGGCACAGCGACAGCGGATATTGCGTCACATCGGTATAGCGCGGTGTCAGCGGAAGCCGGTCGATCCACAACAGAATGATACCCCCAACTATCAGCGATATGCAGATCACAATTGGGGTTTCAAACAACACCTCCTTGATGAAACCGTGGAGCAACACCCCCGCGAACGCGGCGGGCAGAAACGCCAACACAATCCCAGCCACAAAACGGCGGCTGGTCGCGCTGGATGGCAGGGTGATGAACAGATTCCACAGCCGGGCGAAATAGACCGAGATAATGGCCAGGATTGCCCCCAGCTGGATCACGATTTCAAACACTTTGCCTTCTGAGCTGAAGCCCAGAAACTCCCCCGCCAGCAAAATATGGCCGGTGGAGGAGACCGGAATAAACTCGGTCAGGCCTTCGATGAAGCCCAGAATAATGGCCTGAACAATGGTTTCGGTTTCCATGGCATTTTCCCGTCAGCGGGTGGCCGGTGCGCAGCCACACAATTGTCCGCGCAAACGGCTAACGAACAAAGCTAAAGATTGTCTATTGCGCGCGACCCGATAGATTGAAGCCATGTTGAGTTTGCACCACCACCCCATGTCCGCCCCCGGCCGCTTTGCGCGCTTGGCTTTGTCTGAATATGAGATTGAGTTCACGCTAATCGAACAGCGCCTGTGGGAGCGTGATACGGCCTTTCTGACGATGAATCCGCTGGGCAGTCTGCCCGTCTTGGTGGAGGATGCCCGACCAGCCATTTGCGGTTATGGCCCGGTGTCGGAATATCTGGACGAAACGCGGGGCACCATGGCGCGGGAACGCCGCCTGCTGCCGGAGGACCCATTTGAGCGCGCCGAGGCCCGCCGCCTGGTGGACTGGTACTTGGGCAAGCTGGAAACCGATGTAACGCGCTATCTGGTGCGCGAGCGGGTGGAAAAACTGTTCATGACCCACGAGCAGGGTGGCGGCTCGCCGGATGCAGCCACCATTCGTGCGGCGCGGGCCAACATCACCTATCACATGCAATATTCTGAATGGTTGGCAGGCACGCGCTCCTGGCTGGGGGGCGATCAGATGAGCGTGGCGGATCTGGCTGCCGCTGCGGCACTATCGGCGTTGGATTACATTGGCGAGGTGCCCTTCGACGACTATCCCAACCTCAAAGACTGGTATTCGCGCATGAAGTCGCGGCCATCTTTCCGGCCTTTGCTCGCCGAACGGCTGCGGGGCCTGCAACCCGTTCCGCACTATGCCGACCTCGACTTCTGAGGCCATCAAAGCAACCCTGGTGGCCGACGCACAGGTGCTTGGTTTTGATGTGTGCCGCGTCACCAGTGCGAAAGGTGACAGCCAATGGGGCGAGAGATTGCGGAGCGCCCTGGCGGAAGGGCACCACGGCTCGATGGAATGGCTCGACGAAACAGCCAACCGTCGGGCTGATCCACAGGCCATGTGGGCTGAAGCGCGGTCTGCAATTATGCTGGGTTTCAACTACGGCCCTGATGGTGATCCGCTGGCAGCGCTACAAGCGGAATTGGCCCAGACGACAAATGGCATGATTTCGGTTTACGCGCGCAATCGCGACTACCACGATATCATCAAAGGCAAGTTGAAAACGCTGGCTTCCAAATTCGTGGCTCAGGCCCGGAAACGCGCCTCAACTCTTACAGGTGATATTGATGTGAAAGTGTTCGTGGACACTGCGCCGCTTATGGAAAAGCCGCTGGCGGCCCGCGCCGGGCTGGGTTGGCAGGGCAAACACACCAACCTCGTTAGCCGGGAGCACGGATCATATCTGTTCCTTGGCTCGATCCTCACCACGCTGAACCTGCCATCGGACGCACCGGAGACAGACCATTGCGGCACCTGCCAAGCGTGTTTGGACATCTGCCCGACCAATGCCTTCCCCTCGCCCTACCGGCTGGATGCGCGGCGCTGCATTTCATATCTGACCATCGAGCATGACGGCCCTATTGACCGCGTGCTGCGGCCTGCAATGGGCAATCGCATCTATGGCTGCGACGATTGCCTGGCCGCCTGCCCCTGGAACAAATTTGCCAGCGCGGCCCATGAAGCCAAATTGCAAGCGCGCGACGATTTGATATTACCGCCGCTGGCCGAACTGGCGTTATTGGACGATGCGAGTTTCCGCAGCCGGTTCTCAGGCTCACCCATAAAACGTATCGGCCGCAACCGCTTCGTCCGAAACGTGCTGATCGCAATTGGCAATAGCGGCGATGCGGTCCTGGCCAAAACCGCTGAAGCCTTGACTGGCGATGCAGACCCAACGGTGAGGGGTGCGGCTGTTTGGGCGCTGGGTCGATTGCTGACGGCGGAGCAATTGGAAGTGCTGCAACAGCAAGTGGCGGAAACGGACGAAACAGTGCTTGCAGAATGGCGGGCGGGCGGCGAAACGAGATCATGACAATATTCATCTTCGGCGCGGGGTTCACCTCGCGGGCATATTTGCGCCACCTGAACGGTCGGCAGACCGTCTATGGCACCACGCGCTCCCGGGACAAAGCGGGCGCGCTGGAAGCGTTGGGGTCCAGACCGGTGATATTCGACGGGCAAAGCCTGACGGCGGACGCCGCCCACGCTATGTCCCGCACCAAAGCGCTGATCATCTCCATCTCCCCCGGCGAGGCGGACCCTGTATTGGCGGCCATTGAGAAAACCGGCGGACTGTCGGCCGTGTGCCCGCGCGTCGAGTGGATCGGCTATCTGTCGACGGTGGGAGTTTACGGCGACCATGACGGCAAATGGGTGGACGAAACAACACAGTGCAAACCCGTCTCGGCCCGCTCCCACGAGCGGCTGGCCGCAGAAGCTGCATGGCGTGGGGCTGCCGACGCGCGGGGCGTGCCGCTGGGTATTTTTCGGCTTTCGGGCATCTATGGGCCCGGGCGCAATACGTTCGTGAATTTCGACAAGGGCCGGGCGCGGCGGCTGGTGAAGCCCGATCAGGTGTTCAACCGCATTCACGCCGACGACATTGCAACTGCGCTGGAGCTGGCGCGCGCGGAAAGGGCCGACGGCCTGTTCAACATAACTGACGATATGCCGGCCCCACCGCAGGATGTGGTGACACAGGCAGCCAAAATCATGGGGATTGAGCCCCCCGCCGAGATCGACTTTGCCACCGCC
The DNA here is from genome assembly GCA_038749385.1 of Pseudomonadota bacterium. GTDB lineage: Bacteria > Pseudomonadota > Alphaproteobacteria > Rhizobiales > Rhizobiaceae > JBCBXA01. Next base: position 5,388 of record JBCDIB010000130.1, read on the forward strand.
GACCTGACGCCAATGGCCCGCAGCTTCTATGGCGAGAACAAGCGTGTTTCCAATGCCAAAGCGAAAGCTGAACTGGGCTGGCAGCCACGCTTCCCGACCTATGAAGTGGCGCTGGAACATCTTTGGCGCACCGGCTGGCGCGACGAGGTAAAGACACTGATCACCTGAACCTTTACCCGGCTGCACAGGGTCGGGCAGTCGTGGTAGATTGCAGCATGTGATTTGGGGGAGCGACCATGCGAGCATTTGTGAAATCAACTGCAGCCGCGCTGGCCATCATTGCCATCTCGATCGGTATTGCCGCCACTTCTGCGAGTGCCCAAGGCTGGCCGGAGCGCGGCCCCAACGGACAAAACTGGGCCCCCGCCAAGGAATTATTCGGCTACACTCCCCTACCCTCGGCCCAAACCGCCGCCTCCTTCGGCACCTATACACGGGGTTGCCTGGCGGGCGGACAGGCCATCTCGGCGGACGGGCCAACGTGGCAAGCCATGCGCCTTAGCCGCAACCGGCGCTGGGGGCATCCAGCCATGATCGGCCTCATTGAACGCCTGAGCCGCGAGGCCGCCGCGCAGGATGGCTGGCCGGGGCTTTTGGTCGGTGATATTTCACAGCCCCGCGGCGGGCCCATGCTGTCCGGTCACGCAAGCCACCAAATGGGTATAGACGCCGATATATGGCTGCGACCCATGCCGGATCAGCGTTTCAGCTTCAACCAGCGGGAACGCGAAAGCGCGATCTCGGTTCTCAAGGACAATGGCAAAAGCTGGACCGTTGACGACCGCATCTGGACCCCGGCCCACGGCAAGCTGCTCCGCCGCGCCGCAAACTATCAGGAAGTGCAACGTCTCTTCGTGCACCCCGGCATAAAGAAGAAGATGTGCGAGACCTATCGCGGTCAGCCTTGGATGGCGAAACTGCGGCCCTGGTATGGGCACCATTATCATTTCCACATCCGCCTGCGGTGCCAACCCGGTTCTACCGGTTGCAAGGCCCAAGCTGCGCCGCCACCTGGCGATGGTTGTGGTGATGCGTTGGACTACTGGTTCAACGTAAAATTGCCCGGCCTCGACAAAAAGAAAGCAAAGAAACCGAGCGGCACTGCGCCAAAGCGAACACGCCCCCCGTTTCGCATTCTTGCTGATATGCCAAACGCTTGCACAAATGTGCTGCAAGGCAACTCGCCCCTGACGGCCACAGCTGCCACGTCACGGGCGGGCAATTGGCAGGAGACCGCCAGCTGGCGGTTCACCGAACAATGGCGGCGCAAAAAGCGCGTGCCGGTTATTCTTCCTCAAACGGTGCAAATGCTGCCGCGTTTCCGCCAGGGCTAGACGAGATGGTTAGGCATTGGCAGCCGCC
>JBCDIB010000131.1:0-6703 GCA_038749385.1 Pseudomonadota bacterium
ATCAAACGCCGCCGCCAACGCCCATCTGGACGCCAGCGTCCGCAGCTCCGGCGGGGTGCGCAACGGCTTGCGGAGCCTTTTGGGTCTGGCCTTGTTTGCGTGTTTGGCAGCCATAGCCGCGAGCCTGGCTACATGGTCGGTCAATGATCCGTCGGTGACCCACGCCACCGATGGGCAAACGCAAAACCTATTGGGCTATTTTGGCGCGTCGCTGTCCGATTTGCTGATGCAGTTTTTCGGCCTGGCGATCATCGCTATTTTGGTGCCGGCAGGAATGTTGGCGTGGCGGCTTACGTTTGCCGCCCCACTGCCACCCATGAGAACACGATATCTGTCCTGGGCGGCAGGTGCCGCTTTCGCGAGCGCCGCGCTGGGTGCGCTGCCACGCTTTGACTCCTGGCCTTTGCCCAATGGCCTTGGCGGAATTATCGGCGACGGTATGCTGCAAATGCCGGCATGGGCTCTGGGCGGATTTCCAACTGGCGTATGGGCCCTCACCTTCTTTGTTGTGTTTGGCGGCTCTGGTGCCGCAGCCTTGCTCTACTCAGCCCTACTCATCCGCAGCGGCTCACCCGCCACAGTGGTTGCTGACGACTTCGCCCCGAACGTCGAGAACGTGGGGGAGTTAGACGAAGACGATGAGCGTCGCCCGGGCCTTTTACTGGGTCTGGCGGGCCATATGTTCCTCACCGCCCGCTTCCACATGCACCGCGCGTGGTTGCGCTTCGACGCGTGGCGCAGCGCCCGTGCACAAGCCTTGGCGGACCGCCGCGCTCGGCTGGAAGCGGAAGAAGCGGGCCTCGCGCCTCAACTTGCCGCAGACCTTCAAGGCGACCCGCATCTGGAAGCTCCGGGCTACGGCCAAGTTGACACCAATGTGGCATTCGAAATGGGTGCCCCGGCGACCGGCCAGTTCGGAACGGCGAACGATGCTCCGTGGGTAAATGCACCAAGCCCTGCGCCCAACCTTGCCGCCGAGCCTTCCATACAATCTGCTGCTGAGCCAATAGCTCAAGCCGCCCCGTCCAGCCGCGTGGCCGAGGCGCCAGCACCTATCACTCAATCCAAACGCATTGTGCGAGAAGCTCAACCCAGCCTCAATATTGACGGCACCTTTGAACTGCCCCCCGTCAGCCTTCTGGCAGTGCCACGGCAGATACCCCACGACGACACGCTGTCGGCGGAGGCGCTGGAGGCCAATGCCCGCATGCTGGAAAGCGTGTTGGCCGATTTTGGTGTCAAAGGTGAGATCATCAATGTGCGTCCAGGCCCGGTGGTCACGCTCTACGAATTGGAACCAGCCCCCGGCATCAAGTCTTCCCGCGTCATTGGCCTGGCCGACGATATCGCCCGTTCCATGAGTGCCATCTCCGCCCGCGTGGCAGTGGTGCCTGGCCGCAACGCCATTGGCATCGAACTGCCGAACGTGCGCCGCGAGACCGTCTATCTACGTGAACTGATGGCCAGTCAGGACTTCGAAAAAACCAAGGCCAGCCTGCCGCTGGGTCTGGGCAAAACCATTGGCGGCGAACCCGTTGTCACCGATCTGGCCAAAACGCCCCACCTGTTGGTCGCAGGCACCACCGGCTCGGGTAAATCTGTTTCCATCAACACCATGATCCTGTCGCTGCTTTACCGGCTGTCGCCGGACCAGTGCCGCATGATCATGATCGACCCCAAAATGCTGGAACTGAGCGTCTATGACGGCATCCCGCACCTTCTGACGCCGGTTGTGACAGACCCCAAAAAGGCCGTCGTTGCGCTGAAATGGACCGTCCGTGAGATGGAAGAGCGCTACAAGAAGATGTCGAAACTCGGGGTTCGCAATATTACCGGCTTCAACAACCGAGTTGCCGATGCAGCCCGCAAAGGTGAGCCGCTGACCCGCACCATCCAGACCGGCTATGACAAAGAAACCGGCGAGGCGATATATGAGACCGAAGACCTGAACATGCAGCACATGCCGTTCATCGTCGTGATCATCGACGAGATGGCAGACCTGATGATGGTGGCCGGCAAGGACATTGAAGGCGCGGTGCAGCGCCTCGCGCAGATGGCACGTGCCGCAGGCATCCACGTTATCATGGCCACCCAGCGCCCATCTGTTGACGTTATCACCGGCACAATCAAAGCCAACTTCCCGTCACGTATTTCATTCTCGGTCAGCTCCAAAATCGACAGCCGCACCATTTTGGGTGAGCAGGGCGCGGAGCAATTGCTTGGCATGGGCGATATGCTCTTTGTGCCCAATGGCAGCAAGATCCAGCGCGTGCACGGTGCCTTCGTCGATGACGATGAAGTCGAGCTGATCGTCAACCATCTCAAGGCACAGGGTGTCCCGGAATATCTTGAGGCCATCACGGAAGATGATGAAGAGGAGGGTGGCGAAAGCGCCGGGCCCGCCGGCACCGGCAATCTCGCCGCCAGCGACGACCCATATGATCAGGCAGTCGCCATCGTGCTGCGCGACGGCAAAGCCTCCACGTCCTATGTCCAGCGACGACTCGGCATCGGCTACAACCGTGCCGCCTCCATAATCGAGCGCATGGAGCAGGAAGGCGTCATCAGCGCCGCCAATCATGCTGGCAAACGCGAAATCCTTGTGCCGACCGACAGCGCCCAGGAAGATTTTGTTCAATAAGGCGAACCCAAACCAGAATTGATCATTGAAGGATCAAACTCCCACCACGATGTGAAGGCATGGATGTATCGAGCAATGCCGCAAGAGGCCCGCGAACAGCGCCAACCCCACCAAGCGCGCCGGGCAGTTGAAGGACGATAGACCATGAAGACCGACAAAACAGCCAAGACCCAATCGCAAATGGACCGCCGCCAGGTGCTGGCCTCAGGTCTTGCCATGGGGGGGACCGCTGCGCTGGGTGCGGCCCTTGGTGCGGTGATGGCCGACCCGGCCGCCGCCAATACACAGGCCTTCAACGAGATCACATCCCACTTCAACCGCGTCAAATCCATGACCGGCAATTTCCTGCAGATCGACCCCCGCGGCAATCAAGTGGAGGGCCGGTTCTTTATCCAGCGCCCCGGTAAAGTACGGTTTGAATATGAAGAGAGCTATCCGTTGCGCATCATCTCTGATGGCAAGGGCGTGTTCATTCACAACAAGAAGCTGAAGAACTGGAAAGTGTATCCGCTGGGCAAGACACCACTGAAACTTCTTCTGGGCAACCAGATCAGCCTCAATTCCCAGTCCGTGAAGAGCGTACAGGAAGATCAGGGCCTGACCATTGTGGAGCTCGGTGATAAGGCCGTGTTCGGCAATCAACGCATCAAAATGATGTTCGATACCGCAACCTACGATCTGCGCCAGTGGAACACCATCGACGAGCAGGGCGGCGAAACCCAGGTGTTGGTGTTCGACGTACGCGAAGGCGTGAAGTTTGCCCGGAGTGTGTTCCGCGTGCCCTATGACGAGGTCAACGCCTCGCGCGGCTAGCCTTTTCTGTGTGGCGAACCTCGCCGCGCTTTCACCAAGGCTCTGCGTCCGCTAGCACGGTTCATCTTTGCTTGAAGGTGAACCGAGGACGCCGATGACCACCCGACCCAGCACCAGGCCCAGCACCCGTATTGCCACTTGGAACATCAATTCAGTGCGCCTGCGTGCCGGGCTTGTGACAGAATTTCTTGATAGCCATCAGCCCGACGTGCTGTGCCTGCAAGAAACCAAATGCATGGACGACCAGTTTCCGACCAAGGCCTTCAAGGCTGCCGGTTACGACCATTTCGCGCTCCATGGCATGAAGGCCTATCACGGCGTGGCCATCATCTCGAAGCGGCCCCTGCGGGACATTCAGCGCGATGATTATGTGCAAATGGGCGATGCCCGCCACGTGTCGGCGGTCTTCGATACGAACAACGGTCCGGTGCGTCTTCACAATTTCTACGTGCCCGCAGGCGGCGATGAACCCGACCCTGTGATCAATCCCAAGTTCGATCACAAGCTGAAATTTCTGGAGCAGATGAAGGCTGTTGGCGCCGACCATGGCGACCTGCCAGCCATCCTGGTGGGCGATTTGAACATCGCCCCACGGGAAGAAGACGTCTGGTCCCACAAACAATTGCTGAAAGTGGTCAGCCATACTCCGCAAGAGGTCGAACTGCTGGATGCGGTACGGGACGCAGGCGGCTGGCGTGACGCCGTGCGCGAACATTTTGGGCCCGAAGAAGTGCTGTTCAGCTGGTGGAGCTACCGGTCAAAGGACTGGACGGCCAACAATCGCGGTCGCCGGCTCGACCATATCTGGCATTCCCCACAATTGGTGGACCAGCTGACCGACATATCCATACTTCGCGACGCGCGGTCATGGGAAAAGCCATCGGACCACGTGCCGATTATTGCGGATTACTGCTTCTAAGGTTGCTCAGTCAGCGCGCTCGAACTGTTCGAGCACACCATCGAGCTTGCCGACAAAACCAGCCAGCTCCCAGGCCACACGGTCCCGCAGCATGACCGCCAGATCAGGATATTCCGCCAGCATGCGCACGAATAGTGCGCGGGAGATGCGAAGCACTTCGCAATCTTCCGTGCATTTCGCCGCTTGGGCGCGCTTTGACAAGGAGACGAGCGTCATTGGCTCCAGCATGGAACCGGGCCAGTAGAAGCGCTCCACAGCGTCCGGGCCCTCATCACCACTATGGACGCCGGGCTTCAATGTGATGATTTCCCCTTGGCGGACCACGTAAGCGCCGTCTGCCAGATCTCCCTCACGGAAAACAAAAGAGCCTGCACTCAACCGGCGCTTCTCAGCACCAAAGGCAAGCAGGCGCAAATGCTCCGTTTCGAAGCCTGCAAAAAAGGGCACACGCGCAAGAAGCGCAATTTCATCATCGAGAGCCAAAGGTCGCCGACCTGCGTTCCAGCTCGGCCTCGCATAGAAAGGCCGTGCACATTGGGGGGTTACGGATTCAGCTTGTAACCGCCACCCTCCGTCACAAGCAATTGCGCATTGGACGGATCTTTCTCGATTTTTTGACGCAGACGATAAACGTGGGTTTCCAGCGTGTGGGTGGTGACACCGGAATTGTAGCCCCACACCTCTTCGAGCAGCACATCACGGGTCACGACTTTACGCTCAGCACGGTACAGATATTTCAGGATCGCCGTTTCCTTCTCCGTCAGCCGGATTTTGGAATTGGCGCCTTCCAAGAGCATCTTCTGACTCGGCCGGAACGTGTACGGACCGATTGTGAAGGTCGCGTCTTCTGATTGTTCGAACTGGCGCAATTGCGCACGTATGCGGGCCAGCAAAACGGCAAATTTGAAGGGCTTGGTGACGTAATCATTGGCACCGGCTTCCAGACCAAGAATCGTGTCCGAATCAGTGTCTTGCCCCGTGAGCATGATGATGGGGGATTTGAAGCCGCCCTTGCGCAGCAATTTCACAGCCTCGCGACCATCCATGTCCGGCAGGCCGACATCCATGATCAGAAGGTCCACATGATCGGCGCGGGCAGCCTTTACCCCCTGTGTCGCGGTGGCTTCGGCCGTAATGACGAACTCTTCATAAAGGCCAAGTTGCTCTTGGAGCCCCTCGCGCAGGTCGTCATCATCATCGACCAACAAAATACTGCGTGCGGACATGTCTGGCTCTCCGGTCGTCTTCTGCTTCAATTTTGCTGACAATGGCGGATGGCGCCCGTAAAGGCTACTAAAACCAGCGTCATAGTGTGGCACTTGTAAGGCACGGAGGCGCGACCGGATTGTGAACAACCGTGATCGACCCATACCCAAGTACCGTGAAAATAGCGGGCAAAAATTGTCTTGCCTGATCCGCGTCTCGCGAAGGCCCGGGCGGAACCCGGCATTTGGCCTGCTTCATTTTGCGGGCCGCACCTGGCCGTGCCGGTTGGGTCAGGCGGGGATAACCGCCTTCAAGCGCGAAGGTGACCGGGCGACCCCGCTGGGCCGCATGATGGTGCTTGGCGGATATATTCGGACCGACCGCTCCAGGCGCCGGTTTGCGGGCAATATTCCATTGCAGCCCATCAGGGCCAATGATGGTTGGTGCGATGCACCGACCCATCCCGCTTACAACCGCCCGGTGACGCTGCCATTTACGGCAAGTCACGAAAACATGACGCGCACCGACAGGCTCTACGATCTCCTATTGGTGTTGGGCTGGAACATGGAACCCCGCGCCCGGCACCGGGGCAGCGCCATATTTCTGCACATAGCGCCGGAAGAGGCGGATGCGGGCACCCATGGATGCATCGCTTTGCAACCCGATCACATGGCCCAGTTTCTCAGTTTGGTGGAAGCTGCCACCAAGGGGCATGCGGGGCCATTATGGGTGGCCGTCGGCTAAAGCGCGGCGGGCATTGCAGTTGCCAGCTTGAATTCGGCCAGCTCTTCGGGCGTGAAATAGTACAGATATTGGGGCGGCGTTTCGAGAGCATGCACCCACACTTGCGTCTCAACCCCCATGGCCTGAAGATGCCGCGTAATCTCCGCCGTCAGGCTTTGCGTGCCCGAAATTGAGTCCGCATTGCTGCGCTGGTCGTTCTGGGTGGTGAACACCTGATGGACGCCCACAGCCGCCTGTCGACCCACGAGGCGCTCCACACCGCCGGACAGGATAAGCGGACAAGACGAAGCGCACAGCGAGCCGCTCCGCACCTGCGTGTCCCAGCCAGCATCCCGAATAGCTTTTGAGATGGACAATGCATCCGTCACTGAACCACCGGG
>JBCDIB010000132.1:0-6702 GCA_038749385.1 Pseudomonadota bacterium
ACGCGCCGGATGATAGATGCACCCGCCATCGCCAGCATGAAGTCCGACGCCATCGTCATCAATGCCGCGCGTGGGGGCGTGGTGGATGAGGCAGCGTTGGTGGAGGCGCTAAGCGCTGGGAAATTGTGCGGTGCGGCCTTGGATGTGTTTGAAAACGAGCCAGTGACCGTGGAAAGTGGGACCATATTTCAAGGCGTCCCCAACCTCATTTTGACGCCGCATATTGCGGGCGTCACGCAGGAGAGTAATGCAAGAGTGAGCACACTTATTGTCCAGCGCGTCCGCGAACATCTCGCCAATCTCGGCTAGGTCACCTGCGTGTGACCGTAGCATCGGAGCATTTCATGACCACCATTTTAAACGTAGATCAGGCCAAGGGCCTTGTGGCTGAAGCGCTGGTCGCCTCCAACACATCGCTGCCGAACGCTGCCAGCGTAGCGGCAGCTTTGGTCAACGCCGAGCTTTGGGGTCAGGTTGGCCATGGGCTGCGCCGCACGGTGGCCTATGCGGCTCAGGCCCGCGCGGGCAAGGTGGATGGCCATGCGGTACCCCACGCCGAGCAGCCGCGTCCGGGTCTTTTGAACGTGGATGCGGCGAACGGTTTCGCATATCCCGCGCTGGACCTTGTGATTGATCGGCTGCCCAATATGGCGGTCAGTCAGGGCATTGCCATGGCAGGCATTCGTCGGTCGCACCATTGTGGTGTCACCGGTTTGGTGGTCGATGGGTTGGCCCGCAAAGGTCTCGTCGCAATGATGTTCGCCAACGCTCCGGCAGCCATGGCTCCGTGGGGCGGCAACCGGGCCTTGTTCGGCACCAACCCTGTCGCGTTTGCCGCGCCCGTGGATGGCGCAGACCCTTTGGTGATCGACCTGAGCCTGTCGAAAGTGGCGCGGGGCAAGATCATGGCCGCCAACCAGAAGGGTGAACCAATCCCTGAGGGTTGGGCGCTGGACAAGGATGGCCAACCAACCACCGACGCCAAAGCTGGGCTCGAAGGCTTTATGGTACCCGCTGGCGACGCCAAGGGCGTGGCTTTGGCCTTGATGGTCGAGATGCTCTGCGCAGGCATTACCGGCGCCAACTACAGCTTTGAAGCCAGCAGTTTCTTTGACGCCGCAGGTGATCCGCCCGGTGTTGGTCAATCCATCATTGCCATCGACCCGTCAGCCTTTGGTCCGCACATTGGCGAACGGATGACCTCGCTGGTGATGGCGATGGCGGACACCAAAGGCGCCAGAGTGCCCGGTGCCAGACGCCATGGCCTGGCCAAGGACATCGAGGCAAACGGCATAATGGTTGATGAGGCTTTGATGGCCGATATTCAGGCGATCTCCGCCTGAAGCGCCGCCAGCACCAAACTTCCGGTATAAACTACCAGCGCCACCGCGCCTGAAATCCATATGATGCTGCGCCATGGCGTCCAGCCAAGCGGGTAGGCAAGGGTGTAAACCGCGCGGGTGGCGGCGTAGGCCAAGGCAGCAATGCCCATCGCGCCGGTCTGAATGTCCGCGCCATGTGCAACCACCACCAGCGGTGTGAACGTGGCCAATCCCTCAACATGGTTGCGGACCATGCGGTTAAGACGTGGAGCGATGGTCTGCTCAATGCCCGGCGGCGGCGTGTCGCGGCTGGATAGCCCGTGGGCTATGCCGCCATACCAATCGAGATGCAGGCCCTGCCAGCCTATGGCAATTGCAAAGATGATGACGCACGCAAGCAGCGCCCAAAGGTCGAGTGCCATAAATGCTAGCCGTATGCCGCTGAGAACAGGGCTTCATAGTCATTATGTGTGGCCTTGCGGGGGTTACCGGCGTTGGAGTGGTCCGCCAGGGCGCCTTCCACCATGCGGGGTAAACAGTCCTTCGGCACGCCCATCTCTTTCAGATTTTTCGGCAGGCCCAAGCCACGGTTCAGGCGCTCGATTGCACCTGGCAGGTCTGCTCCAAAACCCAGGCCAAACGCGTCACGCAAACCGGCAAAATGACGGTCCACCACCGGCTCGTGGAAGCGCAGCACGTGGGGTAAAATCACCGCGTTCAACATGCCGTGGTGGAAGCCCGGATCCTGCAGGCTTCCCAACGGATGGCTCATCGCGTGCACGGCACCCAGCGATTTTTGAAAGCTCAGTCCACCTTGGGTGCCGGCCATCATCATCTCCCAACGGGCCTGTTTGTTGTCCGGTTCATCCTGCGCGGTCCGTATCCAGCGCCATGCCCGGGCCGCTCCGTCGAGCGCGATTGCGTCGGCCACGGGATTCACCTTTGGCGAAATATAGCACTCGATGCAGTGGGTCAGCGCGTCCATTCCTGCTGCTGCGGTCAACCAATCGGGCATGCCAAGGGTCAAATCCGGGTCGCAGATTGCACGGGCTGGGATAATATGAGGCGAGATCAGGGCAAGTTTGCGCCCATCGCGCAAGGTTATCAGCGAGGCGCGACCAACCTCTGAGCCAGTGCCTGCAGTTGTTGGTATGGCGACGAGTGGCGCCACCGCATCGGTGATCAGATCTTGGCCGCCCTCGATAAATGCGAAATCTGTCAGCTGGCCTGAGTGGCGCGCGTCCACCGCCACTGCTTTACCCAGATCAATCGCGGAGCCGCCACCGATCACGATCAGCCCATCGCACCCCTGCGCAAAAAACTGTTCATGAGCTTCAGCAACCGCTTCTTCGGTGGGGTTGGACGGTGTGTTGTCATAGATGGAGCGATGCCATTCTTCCGGAAGGTGTTTCAGCAAACGGTCCAGAAGGCCAGCTTCCCGAACACCTTGGTCGGTCACGATGAGCGGATGGCTCATTCCTGCAGCACAGGCATCCTCGTGGGCATAGGCGATGGCACCGTGGTCAAATCTTATGTGCGTCAGATAGTTGATGATGGCCATGTGCTGTGGCGCGCCTCCCGTTTGTGCCGTTCGCATGTAAATGTCGTTCAAAGCGCTTACACAAGGAAGCTGGCAGGCAGTCCGTCAGATTGCAATGCGCTGTAAGCGTTGAACCCGCCTAGCGGTCGAACACTTCCGGAAAATTCTGCCGTGCCATTTGTTCGTCAATCACCAGTTCAGCTTCGTAGTCCGTACCGTCAAACGGCTCTGAATAGGGCTTCACTTCGCGCTCAAAAAGCGAGTTCAGGCGGCCGGCATCCAGATTGCCCCGCTCAAAGGGTTCCGTACCAAAATGGTCCCACAGGCATGCCAGAAAGTTAGCGTCGGCCTCGTGCAACACTTTTTTTCGGTCCGGGTGCCGCGCTTTCTTCTCCAGTGCCACGGGCTTTGGGTTCGCGCGGCGAATCGTGAACTGAAAATCAGTGCCGGGCAGCCGCGACGGGAAACCTCGATGCTTGGTCATGGGGGGTAGTTTTGGCATATCTGGCTCGTTGAAAGTGAGACGCCTGCATAACAGTTTCCCAAGTGGGGAAATAGTGGCCTCCAACAAACCGCCAATTGCAAATCTGGCGCGAGGCTCTAGCCTGCGATTGTGAGTGACCAAACCTTAGATGATGACGACTATCTCGCGCAAATGGCCCTGCGCAAGCCATTGTTGCAAGCCCTAGGTCTGACCAAAAGCTTTGGTTCGCTGGTGGCCAATGACAACGTAAAGCTGGAGGTCGGTCGTGGAGAAATTCACGCGCTTCTTGGTGAGAATGGTGCGGGAAAATCCACCCTTGTCAAAATGCTCTACGGCGCACTTCAGCCTGACCAGGGCCTGATCGCCTGGAGTGGGCGGCCTATCACCATCCCCAATCCAGCCGCCGCTCGCGATCTTGGTATAGGCATGGTGTTCCAGCATTTTTCGCTGTTTGAAGCTCTTACGGTGGCTGAAAATATCGCCCTGGCCTTGCCACCCGGACAATCCCTCAAAAACATCAGCGAGCGCGCCGAGCGCACATCGGCGCAATACGGCTTGTCGCTTAAGGCGGACAGTCAGATTGCCGACCTGTCCGTGGGTGAGCGCCAACGCGTTGAGATCGTGCGTTGCCTTATGCAGGATCCGCAGCTGATCATTATGGATGAACCCACTTCCGTCCTGACCAGCGCTGAAACGGATGCTCTGTTCGAAACGCTTCTGAGGTTGCGCGATGAGGGGCGGTCTTTGCTCTACATCTCCCACAAACTGGGCGAAGTGCAACAGATTTGCAGTGCTGCCACAGTGCTCCGCCACGGCAAAAATGTTGGCAGCTGCGACCCACGCGCTGAGAGCACAGCTTCACTGGCGCGCATGATGGTGGGTGACGATGTGGAGGCAGTGCGTGCACAACCCATTGTGTTGCCGGACGCGGAAGTAGCGCTTGAGCTACGTAATTTGAACCTGTCGCGGGACAATCCCTTCGGCACCGATCTTGCGGACGTCGCTATGTCTATTCGCTTTGGCGAGGTGGCCGCCATCGCGGGCATTGCGGGCAACGGCCAAGGTGAGTTGTTCGACGCCATCTCCGGCGAAAGATCCGTTGAACCTGACCAACTGCATCTTTTCGGTGCACCTGCAGGGCATGACAGCATAACGTCCCGCCGCCGCAATGGCGCGGCTTTTGTGCCCGAGGAGCGGTTGGGCCATGGCTCCGTACCAACGGCCAAGCTGTCGGACAATATCGTGCTGTCTCGAGGCCGGAGCGAAGCCGAATTGGGTGGCGCAGGCCTGCTGCGTTGGGGCACAGCACGGCGTTGGAAAGATCGTATTGTCGACGCTTTTGATGTTCGAAAGGGTGGCGCTGACCCCGCAGCCGGGTCGCTTTCTGGTGGCAACCTGCAAAAGTTCTTGGTGGGTCGCGAATTTGACCGCTCCCCGCGCTTGCTTGTTATCAACCAGCCAACGTGGGGCGTCGATGCTGGGGCGGCTGCTCACATTCGCCAATCCATCGTTGCGCTGGCGCGCAATGGCGCAGCGGTTCTAATCATCAGCCAGGACCTGGACGAGATATTTGAGGTTGCTGACCGTGTCGCCGTTTTGGCTGAAGGTCATCTGTCGCCCTTTGCGGCCGCCAGTGAGACGGATCGCGAAGCCGTAGGCCTGCTGCTGTCGCGCTCCGTTGCAGCCTCTTCCGAAGAAGAGATCGAAAAGGCCTTGGCAGCCAGCATAGCGGCAAAGTCGGCGCTGCAAGCTTCTACAGCCTCCGGGGGCAAAAATGCGGATTGAGTTCGTGCGCCGCGACAGTGAAGCAAAATGGCTGCGTTTTGCGTCTCCGCTTCTGGCCGTTTTGCTGGCTTTGGTTCTCTCGGGTGTGTTCTTTCAATCGCTGGGGGTCGATGCCCTTCGCGCGCTATACGTGTTCTTCATAGAACCTTTTGAGGCGGATTGGTCGCGTGAAGATCTACTCATCAAAGCCACGCCGCTCATACTGATTGGGGCGGGATTGACGGTCTGTTTCCTGTCCAGCACTTGGAATATCGGCGCGGAGGGTCAGTTTGTGGCCGGAGCGTTGGCCGGTTCCATTATGCCGCTCATGTTCCACAACGTTGAAGGTGTGTGGGTGCTGCCGCTTATGCTCATTTTGGGCGCAGTGGGCGGAGCCTTGTGCGCAATGGTGCCGGCACAGCTAAAGGTACGCTTCGGAGCAAGTGAAATTCTCGTTTCGCTGATGATGGTCTACATCATGCAGTTATTGCTGGATTACATGGTGCGTGGACCGTGGCGGGACCCCCAAAGCTTTGGCTTTCCAAAGTCGAGGGACTTCAATGTATCTGCAGAGTTGAGCCCGCTGCCCGGCTTCTTTGACTTGCATTGGGGCTTTCCCATCGCAATTTTTGCTGCCATTTGCGTTACGTTTTTCTTGTCCCGCACAATGGGTGGTTTTGATGTGCGTGTGTCTGGAGCGGCACCGCGGGCCGCTCGTTTTTCCGGTGTCAGCCGATCCAGCATCATCATATTTGCCTTCGCGGTGTCCGGCGGCATGGCAGGTTTAGCGGGGATTGTGGACGTGGCAGGCAATGCGCAGAAGTTGCAGCCGGTCATTTCCCCCGGCTACGGCTTCACGGCGATCATCGTGGCGTTCCTTGGACGTCTCAACCCGGTGGGAGCCATCTTTGCAGGCTTGTTGCTGGCTCTCACATATATCGGCGGTGAGGGTGCCCAGCTGGCGCTTGGGCTGCCGGTCCAGGCCACACAGGTCGTCCAGGGCTTGCTATTGTTCTGTGTGTTGGCGCTGGACACTTTCATTTTGTACCGCCTGCGCTGGGTGCCGAAGGTCCCGTCGGCGCGGCCTGAAAACGCGGAAGTGACCGGCTGATGGAACTCGCGGAAGCCTTTTTGCTCACCGTTATCACCGCTGCAACGCCTTTACTGTTGGCTGCCATGGGGGAGCTGATTGCCGAGCGGTCCGGTGTGCTCAACCTCGGCGTTGAAGGCATGATGATCACTGGTGCCGTGGCCGCCTTTGCGGGCGCTCAACTGACCGGCAGCGCCTATGCGGGTGTGCTGTTTGGTGCCATGGCAGGCGCCGTGCTGGCGGCGCTGTTTGCAGTATTGGTGCTCTATTTTGTCACCAACCAGGTCGCGACGGGGTTGGCCCTCACATTGTTTGGCCTTGGGCTTTCGGGGCTGATTGGTGCCGGTTACGTTGGCGTGCCCGGCGTAAAGCTTGCACCTCTGCTGGGCTCAGTTCCCCAAGATATAAGCGAGCCGATTGCCATCGTGTGGCGGCTGCTATTGGGCCACGACATTCTCGTCTATCTATCCATCGCATCTGTGCCTGCAGTGGTGTGGTTTCT
>JBCDIB010000133.1:0-6685 GCA_038749385.1 Pseudomonadota bacterium
CGCAGGCCTGCGGCAAGTCAACAGGTCGCACCTACAATCGGCCGAAAACAAATGGTTGCTAGCCGCCGAACACGCGATTGAGCAGCGGCCCCATCAAATCAACATCGCGCACGAAGCCGAAATAGTCCGGAACGGCCAGCGAGATGGCGGGGAAGTAGGTGATCAGGAAAATCACCAGCACTTCAACCGCAAGGAATGGCAGAATGGCTTTGGAAATGGCCTCCACCCTTTCCCCTGACACTGAGGATGCGACGAAGAGCACAAGCCCCATGGGCGGCGTTGCCAAACCAACCGTCAGGTTGACGCTCATAATGATGGCGAAGTGGACGGGATGGACCCCCATGTCGAGGAAGATCGGTCCCAGAATGGGACCCAAAATGATGATGGCGGGGCCAGCGTCGAGGAACATGCCGACGATGAACAACAGTATGTTGATGAGAAACAAAAGCAGCAGCGGGTCGGAGGCGAGGCCCAGCATAAACTCAGCAAGGATTTGAGGCGCAAATGAAAGGCTGACAACGGTTTTGAATGCCACTGCAGCCCCCACGAGCAGCAGCACCGTGGCGGAGCCGATGGCGGATTTGGTAAGGATGCCCGGCAGGTCCGACAGTTTCATGGATCGCAGCACGAAGAACGAGATCACCAGCGCATAGGCCACAGCGATGGCGGAAGCCTCGGTGGGGGTGAACACGCCCACCAAAATACCACCCAGAATGATAATTGGCGTCTGCAGCGGAGCCACGGCCTTTTTTGTGACCATCCGAAAATCGTGGCTCACCTGATTGCGAATGCCCATGATGATGAAGTGCGCAAGAACCAGCAGAACCGCGAAAACCACCCACCACTGCACCGTTGGCAGGCCCAGATTGCCGGACACCAGTCCGTATATTGCGTAGAGAACGCCGCCCAGATTGATCCGCAGGAGAATCTTGGAAATCCAGTCTTCGCGCTTTGTGATGGTCTGGCCCTTATTCACGATACGCTCGGCTTTCGGTAGATCGTATTTGTCAGCCATCAGCCGCACCATGATCATCAGGCCAACCCCCACCATGATGCCCGGCACGATGCCTGCAAGAAACAAAGCCGCCACGCTTTCACCCATCACATAGGCGTAAATGATCATAATGCCGGATGGCGGGATGATGGGCCCGATGACCGAGGACGCAGCCGTGATGGCGGCGGCAAATTTGCGGCTGTAGCCGTTCTTTTCCATCGCCGGGATGAGCGTTGAGCCCAAGGCTGAAGTATCCGCCACGGCAGAGCCTGAGAGACCGGCAAATAATATTGACGACAGAATGTTGACCTGCGCCAAGCCACCCCGGAAGTGGCCCATCAGTGCCTGGCTGAACTCCACCAGGCGTGTGGTGATGCCGCCGCGATTCATCAGCTCACCTGCCAGCATGAAAAATGGCAGCGCCATCAGCGGAAAGCTGTCCATGCCATTGTAGACATTGCGATAGAGAAGCGCGAGGTCGCGCTGCTGATCGGCGAGAAATAGCAGCGCGCCCGGTGCAAACAAAAGAGCGAAGAACACCGGCATGCCCAGCATAAGCAGGAGCATGAAAAGCGGGAGGAACCAGACAAGCATTTCTTAAATCCCCCGGATCAATCAGCGCGCATGCCGGCGCCGGCAGCTTCGCCTTCGGCAGAGCTCTCGACAAGAAATTTGGCCGAGCCATCGTCCGGCAAAGCAGCGTCGGGGTTAAGCAGCGTCACAAGCTGGCGCAGGATCAGCTCCACATTCACCATCAGAAGCAAGATCATGCAAAGCAGGAAGGAGCCATACATGTAGCGCAACTTCACCTTCACCTGCTCACCACCAAACCAGTCCAGCGGGAGGCGTAGGGACCCGGAATTGAAATTGCCGCCAAAGCCAAATGTGTGCTGCCAACCATAATAAATAGCTGTGCTAAGAATGAACGTTGCGAGCAGAGTGAGCAGCAAAAGCAGAACGCTGGCCAGCCGTTTGGAAAGCATGTCCGGGATCATGTCGATGGCCACAAAGCCGCCCCAGCGATAGGCTGACGGCGCAACAAGACCGGTCATCCAGAGCATCAGAAAGCGGGCGGCCTCATCGGGCCATGGCAGTGCGGCGTTGAAAACGTAGCGCATCACCACCTGCAGCAGAATTACCACCACCATCAAGCCCAGCGCGACCCAGCCAAGCTGGCGGCCAACGGCCAGAACGATGGAGTTAAATGCGCTCAGCGCTGCCAATAGTCCCTGCAAAACGCTCAAGAGCCCCTCCCCGAGCTGTGACCTGTAGCGACTCCAGCTTTGCGCGTTTCGTCGCACTGGGCAACAGGTGTTGCGAATAGTGATAGGTTGTCCCGATCTGCGTGCTATCTGGCATTTGGACCAGCCATCAAGAAACGCCCTGACCAGTCGCATTCAGGTTTGCCATCGCAGGACCTGCGACCCATGTTGGCCTAATGTTTTTGAGCACTTTCGATATATTCAAAATCGGCGTCGGCCCGTCTTCGTCCCACACCATTGGCCCCATGGCGGCTTGTCGCCGGTTTGTGGCAGATGTTGAAAATGGGGATTGGCCGAGGCCAGAAGGCACTCAAGTGGCGGCGCTTCGCGTTATGCTCTACGGCTCTCTGGCCTTCACCGGCATCGGCCATGCCACCGATAGGGCCGTCATTTTAGGCCTGTGCGGAGTTGAGCCGGAATCGGCGGACCCGAACAGCTTTGACGCAACCGTTGATCGCGCGATGGCCGAGCGGCGGGTGGGTGCGAGTGCAGAACAGCAGTACCGCTTCGACCCGCGCAAAGACCTCGTCTTCGATATGGAAACGCCCACGCCAGAACATGCCAATACCATGGCCTGCGAGGCTATGGACCAGAACGGACGCACGGTGTTGCGCCGTACTTATTACTCCGTTGGCGGTGGTTTTGTGCTGGATGACAGTGAAATGCAACGGCACATGGCGGGCGTTGAAGAAGCGCAGACCGACGTGCCTCATCCATTCCGCAATGCCGAGGACATGCTGGCTATGGCCAAGCAAAGCGGTCTCACGATAGCCGACATGAAGCGCTCCAACGAGGCAGCCGACCGAGCACCGGAGGTTGTGCGGGCAAAAGTCAAATCGCTCATCGACGCGATGGACGCTTCCATCGAGCGGGGCCTTTCACAGGATGGCGAGTTGCCTGGGGGTTTGAAGGTCAAAAGGCGCGCCAAAGGCATCCACGACAAACTGCTCGCAGAGCGTCAAATCAATACGTTCAACCCGCAAGAAGCTACCGAATGGCTTTCCGTCTATGCGATGGCCGTAAACGAAGAGAACGCAGCCGGCGGGCGTGTGGTCACAGCCCCCACCAATGGTGCCGCCGGCACTCTGCCCGCAGTGCTGAAATATTATCGCCAGTTTCACGCCGATGCGACGACTGAAAAATGTGAGGATTTCGTCCTGACTGCGGCCGCCATTGGCGGCATCATCAAGACCAATGCCTCGATCTCGGGCGCAGAGGTCGGATGTCAGGGTGAAGTTGGGTCGGCTTCCGCAATGGCAGCGGCGGGTCTGGCCGCAGCATTAGGCGGAACGCCCGAGCAAATTGAGAACGCAGCTGAGATTGCCCTGGAACATCATCTGGGCATGACCTGCGACCCGGTGGCGGGCCTCGTGCAGGTGCCTTGTATTGAGCGAAATGCGATGGGGGCGATCAAGGCCGTTTCTGCGGCCACCCTCGCTCTACGCGGCGACGGCACGCACTTTGTACCGCTGGACGTGTGCATCGAGACCATGCGCCAGGTCGGGGCCGACATGGACACACGCTACAAAGAGACCAGCCAGGGTGGACTGGCCACCAACATGGCTGACAATCTCGCAGCCCGCCGCAAGGGCGGCCCTGCCAACATTTCCGTCAACGTGCCCGAATGTTGAGCCGTCTCTCATCACAGTTGATTGTGCGCTAATCACAGTCCCGGTTGTGCAAAGCGCTTTGAGTGTGCAATGACGGCTGATGCTTGGAGGCAGGGGGCCTCCGAAAATACAGCTTTCAAGACAATCCAGCGAGGCGACCGCGCGTGGAATATTTCGTTCAGCAGCTGATCAACGGGGTTACCCTCGGTTCGATCTACGGCCTGATCGCCATCGGCTACACGATGGTTTACGGCATTATTGGCATGATCAACTTCGCCCATGGCGACATCTTCATGGTAGGTGCGTTCATCGCGATCATATGTATCGTGGCACTTGGTATCACTGCGGCAACCGGCACCCTGACGCTTATATTGGCGCTGTTGCTGGTCTTGCTGATCGCAATGATGTTCACCGCCGTTTGGGGCTGGGCTGTGGAGCGGATCGCCTACCGCCCGCTTCGCGGTTCCTTCCGTCTGGCGCCACTGATCACCGCCATCGGCATGTCGATCGTGCTGCAGAACTTCGTTCAGATCAGCCAAGGCGCGCGCAACAAGTCCATCCAGCCGATAGTGACTGGAGGCACAGACGTCATGACCAATCAGGAAACTGGCTTTACCGCCTACATGTCCAACATGCAGGTTCTGATCATCGTCATCACCATCGCGCTGATGGCTGGTTTCACGCTGCTTATCAACAAGACGTCGCTGGGCCGCGCGCAACGTGCTTGTGAGCAGGACACCAAAATGGCCGCTTTGCTCGGTGTAAACGTTGATCGGACCATCTCGCTCACTTTCATCATGGGCGCGGCGCTGGCTTCGGTGGCTGGCGTTATGTTCCTGCTCTATTATGGCGTTGTCGATTTCTACATCGGCTTCCTCGCCGGTGTGAAAGCCTTCACCGCCGCCGTTCTGGGCGGTATTGGGTCCCTGCCGGGTGCGATGCTTGGCGGCCTGCTGATCGGCCTTATCGAGACCTTCTGGTCCGGTTACTTCTCGGTGGAATATAAGGATGTGGCGGCATTCTCGATCCTCGCCATCGTGCTGATCTTCATGCCCTCTGGTCTGCTCGGCAAACCAGAAGTTGAAAAGGTCTGATCAATGGCTGTCGCTAATCCGGCGGACATTGGTGCTCCGCAAAAAGACACGGCGCTGGTCGCTTCGCTGAAGGAAGCGGCGGCCGCGGGTATCATCGCCGCTGCCATGGCCTTCTTCCTGGTCGGCGTGAAAACAGACATAGCACCCGGCGGTGTCGCGCTTAGCTATCGCTGGTTCTCTGTGCTTCAAATCGCGGCGATCGTTGCCGCTGGCCGGTTTGTGTTCTCATTCTTCTTCTGGAGCCGCGACCGGAAGGCCACTGGCATTCTTGACGCTGGTTTGAACGCCCTTTCCAAGGCCGGTAGTGGCGGTGCTGGCAAGGTGTTCAGCATCGCAATGCTCATCCTCGCCTTCACATTGCCATTCCTGCTGCAGATTATAGCCCCGAGCTCGGCCCGCTACTGGGTGGATATCGCCACGGTCGTGTTGATCTACGTCATGCTGGGCTGGGGCCTGAACATCGTAGTTGGCCTGGCTGGTTTGCTCGATCTCGGCTACGTCGCCTTCTATGCCGTGGGCGCCTATTCCTATGCGCTGCTCGCCACGACATTTGGGCTATCCTTCTGGATTTGCCTGCCTCTTGCCGGTATTTTGGCGGCCTTCTGGGGCATTATTCTCGGCTTCCCTGTGCTGAGGCTCCGGGGCGACTATCTGGCAATTGTCACGCTGGCGTTTGGTGAGATCATTCGCGTGGTCCTGCTCAATTGGTACGAGTTCACCGGCGGCCCCGACGGTATCAACCGCATCCCGCGGCCATCCTTCTTTGGTCTGGCAGAGTTCAAACGGGGCGACGAAGGTTTTGCCGCCATGTTCGGGCTGGACTTCTCGTCCATCCACCGCGTCATTTTCCTCTACTTCCTCATTCTTGCCCTCGCGCTGCTGACAAACTGGTTCACGCTGCGCATGCGCAAGCTGCCATTGGGCCGGGCCTGGGAAGCGCTGCGGGAAGACGAGATCGCCTGTCGCTCGCTGGGCATCAACACCACAAACACAAAATTGTCAGCATTCGCCATCGGGGCAATGTTCGGCGGATTTGCTGGCTCATTCTTCGCGTCACGTCAGGGCTTCATTTCGCCGGAAAGCTTCACCTTCATCGAGAGCGCCATCATTTTGGCCATCGTTGTGCTGGGCGGACTTGGGTCTCAGGTGGGCATCGTGATTGCGGCCATTGTGCTGATTGGCGGCACGGAGGTTTTCCGAAACCTCGAAGAGTATCGCATGCTCATCTTTGGCCTTGGCATGGTGCTGATCATGGTCTGGAAGCCGCGCGGGCTGGTATCAACGCGGAACCCGAGCGTGTTCCTCAAACGGCGCAAGGCGGTGTCTGCCGACCTCGTCGCCCAAGGCGAGGGGCACTAACATGGACCAGTTGAAAGCGACCGCAACCGGCCTCACCGGCACGCCACTGCTGCAGGTCGAACATCTGACCATGCGCTTTGGCGGCCTGGTTGCCATCGATGATCTGTCGTTCAACGCTTACAAGGGCGATATCACGGCACTGATCGGGCCTAATGGGGCCGGCAAAACAACCGTCTTCAATTGCATCACAGGGTTTTACAAACCAACTGAGGGCCGCATCGCCTTCGCCCATGAGCCCGAAGCGCTGCAGAAGATCGACGCAGTCACAGAAACCGGTAAGCGCCACGATGATGAAGGCGCGGCTCTGTTTCTGTTGGAACGCATGCCTGATTTTGAGATTGCGCGGGATGCTAAAGTGGCCCGCAC
>JBCDIB010000134.1:0-6640 GCA_038749385.1 Pseudomonadota bacterium
AATGTTGCCAGAAATATTCTGCAGAGCGAATGCCTGTGCCGACAGGCCACTCACCGCCGTCGACAATGCACCATAGATACCCATACGCTTACCCTTCACTCAATACTGTGGACGGCGGACGCCATCCGAACTGATACTGACGACTGCGTTGCACGGGCCGTGCCAGTTTCGAGCGAAGGTAAAGCCTAATTATTTCAGCTATTTAGATTTCAGCTGCGACTTCTAGGCGACCGCATGACCCGGCAGAACCGGGCGGAGGGCGGCAAAAAATGCCGCGTTGAGGGCCAGAGCTGGTGGCAGGACGCAAGATGGATTTTGCAACTGGGCGCTAGGGCGCTACAAGCTGCAAATGTATTTGATGCTTCTGCGCCATACCAAATCCAGCTGGTCCGAACCCGGCATGAGCGATCACGACAGAACGCTGAACGAGCGCGGCCGACAAGCCGCAGTTACGATGGCCAAACATATCGCCGAAAAGTGCCCTCTGCCGCATGCGATTATATGTTCGTCAGCCGTCAGAACCCAGGAAACACTTCGTCCGTTAATGGAGCGCCTGGCGCAAAATATGGGCCAAAGCGCGCCCAAACCACGCCTGACGCGCGCCATTTATGAGGCACCAGAAGCAGCCTATCTGCGCGAGATATCGGACCTGCCCGACGGCCAAAACGTCCTTGTAGTGGGGCACAATCCAACGACGGAAAGTCTTGCCATCCGCCTGACGAATGGGGATCACCAATTGCTGGACCAGGTAGCAACGGGGTATCCCACCGGCGGTCTGACCATATTGGAGTTCGATCCCGGTCCGTGGGCCGATGCGCTCTCCAGCACCGGACGCTTCATCAGCTTCACCGCTCCCCGCCTGCTACACGCCCAGGCCATGCGGGTGGACTAGCCAAGATTTGGCATGGACGCCGCAGATCACCATATAAGCGCAGACGCAGGGCTGTTTGGGGCAGATGAATTATGGATTTTCGCAATGAGGCCTTGCTGGCGCTGGAAGGCGCCACTGAGCGCGTGGGCAGCCTTCTCAAAAAGCCGAGCATCAGACTCGGCGTCACCGGTCTGTCCCGGGCCGGCAAGACCGTCTTCATCACGGCGCTGGTCCACAATCTGCTCAAAACGGGCCGCCTGCCCGGCTTTGACGCCGCGCGTGGGGGGCGCATAAAGCGCATAACGCTGGACCCGCAGCCTGACAATCTGGTGCCGCGCTTCCAGTACGAAACGCATATCGACGCCCTGATCGATGACCGCACATGGCCCAGCTCAACACGCTCCATCTCCGAGTTGCGCCTGCGGGTGGAATTTGAGAGCGAGAGCTTTGTGTCCCGGCAATTGGGCAGCGGCGTGTTGAACATTGATATTGTGGACTATCCGGGAGAGTGGCTTCTGGATTTGGCGCTGCTGGACAAGAGCTACGAGCAGTGGTGTGCCGACGCCATGGAGCAGGCCAGACTGCCCAACCGCGCTGAACTGGCAAAGAACTGGTTGGTGGCGGCATCTGCCATCGATCCAACGGCAAAGGCCGATGAAGCGCAGGCGCAGGAATTGCACGATGTGTTTGCCGCCTATCTGCGCGCCTGCCGCAAGGACGCAACCGCGCTCTCCGCCCTGCCACCCGGTCGGTTTCTGATGCCCGGCGACATGGCTGGCGCTCCTGCCCTGACCTTTGCGCCGCTACCGGTCATTGAGAACGTCAAACCTGTTCGCGGGTCATGGCATGCACTCATGGCCAGCCGATTTGACGCCTATAAAAAGCAGCTGGTCTATCCATTCTTCCGGGAGCATTTTGCAAGGCTAGATCGTCAGATTGTGCTGGTGGACGCGCTTCAGGCACTTAACGCAGGTCCAGCGGCGATTTCAGACTTGCAGCGTGCACTCACCGATATTCTGTCTGCCTTCCGCACCGGCCGCGGTTCGTTGCTGTCGTGGCTATTGCAGCGGCAAATCGATAAAATAGCTTTCGTCGCCACCAAGGCGGACCACGTCCATCACGGTGACCATGACAGGCTCGCGGCGCTTCTGGGGGTGCTGGTGGAAGATGCCATTGGCCGGGCACAAATGTCAGATGTGGATATGAAAACCCTGGCACTTGCATCGGTCCGATCCACCCGCGAGGCGCAGCTCAAGCAGGACGGTGAGACCGTGCCGGTGCTGGTGGGCACACCTGTGGCAGGCGAGACAATTGGCGACCGCACCTTTGACGGCAATACGGAAGGTGCCGTGTTTCCCGGTGACTTGCCGGCAAAGCCCCGCAAACTGATCGAAGCCGGCACGGACTATTCGGGGCAGATGAAGTTTGTTCGCTTCAGACCCCCAAACGTGGGGGAAACAGCTGAAGGGCAAATGCAGCCGCTGCCGCATATTCGTCTAGATGAGACTATGCAATTTCTGTTCGGAGACCGTTTGGCATGACTAGGAAACCGATTGCCTTCGACATGGATGCGCTGGAACCACGCGACGATGTGCAGACCAGCAAACCGAAAAAACCGACCAAGGCGGCCCAGACGGCTAAGGCGGCTAAGCCGGCCAAGCCGAGAGCGCCCCGCGCCACCGTCGATCTGGTGTTGGAAGATGTTCCAGACCCGTTTGAAGACGCTGCCCCCAAGGGACCTGAGCTGGAAGACCTGGAGCCCGATACCACACATCTGCGCTCAAGCGGGCTTACCTTTGGCAAGCTGTTCTTGGGCGCTTTGGGCATTCTTGTTTCGCTTGCCTTGGGCCTGTGGGTTGATGGGCTGGTGCGCTCGCTGTTGGCAGCTTGGCCTCCACTGGGCTGGTTCGCCTTGGGGCTGGCACTCCTCGTCCTGCTGATCGCCTTGGGCTTTGCCGTACGCGAACTCATTGCGCTGCGCAGGCTCGCCCGCATGGATGTACTTCGGCAGGAGGTGGATGATAGCCGTGCGGCCGGCGATAGCGCCGCGGCCTCAGCCATTGTTGGCAAACTCACCAATCTGTACGCCGACCGGCCGGAAACGGCCGCCGGTCGTGGCGAGTTGGAAGCCCATGCCGGGGACATTATGTCCGCCGACACCCGCTTGGACCTTGCCGAACGCGCGCTGCTGGCTTCGTTGGATGCAAAGGCCCAAAGCCTCATCACAGCATCTGCCGGGCGGGTGGCCATGGTAACAGCCGTCAGTCCCCGCGCGCTGGTGGATATTGGCTATGTTATGGTCGAAAACATGCGCCTGATCCGTCGGATGGCGGAGCTCTACGGCCTCCGTCCCGGGCTTTTTGGCTCCCTGCGCCTGACCGCAGCTGTGATCAGCCATTTGGCGGTCACGGGCACAATTGCTGTCGGTGACGGGTTGGTGCACCAGGCCATTGGCACCGGAGTGGCCGCCAAATTGTCTGCTCGGTTCGGCGAGGGCGTTGTGAATGGCCTCCTGACCGCCCGCATCGGCATATCGGCGGCCGATCTGTGCCGGCCCATGCCATTTCATGCTCTGGCCCGGCCCCGCATTTCGGACTTTGTGAACCCACTGACCGCGTTGAGCCGCCAAAAGGACAAGTGAGTCCTTCCTGCCACGGCAAAATAACAATCGGCGACGTAACGTTATTTGGGAACGTAAATGTGAAGGACGCGGTTAACCAATGCGATTTATAGATCGCTAACCACAGTTCTTGGCCGGTACTTTATGATGCTCCGCTTTCTTGTCGCCGTTTCCATCTCCCTGTTTCTGACGGTTCTGCCAGCGCAGGCTGACGAAAGGCGTTTTTTTCAGGACATTAAGGGCAAATGGGCCGGTTCCGGTGAAATAGTTGCGGGCAAATTCAAGGACACGCGCTTCACCTGTTTCTTTGATGGTGACCTGCCGCAAGCCGTTATGGGAATGTCGATTGATGGCAATTGCCGCGTGGGCGTCTTTACACAAAAGATGAAAGCCGACGTATCGAAAAGCGGTGGCCGGTATCGCGGCGCGTTTCTTGATGGTGCAAAAGGCGAAGGGCTCGACATTGTCGGTGGCCGATATCTTGCCAGCAAACGTGCCTTTGTGATGGATCTTAAACGCAAGCAGTTGCGCGGTGTGATGCGCGCTCAACTGCGCGGTGAAGACAAAATGAACATCTCCATCTCGGTGCGTGTAAACAATGATTACGTGCCGGTGATCGGCCTGAATTTGAAGCGGCGCTAAACGCCGCAACCACTTTTTATTGAACTGCCGGCGCTCTGCAGCATTTGCTTACATATGCAAACTGACAGGAGCTGCAGATGGCCTGGAACAACGTTACCCTCACCCGCCGCATTGGTGCGGCCCTTACCGTGGCCGGTGGCGTAATGGCCGCCAGCATTTCCGGCGCAAATGCCAACGATATCGAATCCCCCGGCTATGAAGTCTTGATGAAAGACGGCCCCTATGAGGTGCGCCGCTACACGCCCTATATCGTTGCTGAAACGACAGTCAGCGCCGAAAACGCGCGCTCTGCATCAAGCAAAGCTTTCATGACACTGGCGGGCTACATATTCGGGGCCAACACCAATAGCGACAAGATTGCGATGACATCACCGGTCACATCTGCCGCCAGCCAGAAGATAGACATGACCGCTCCCGTCACGTCGCAGGGCAATGCGTCCGGTGGCTATACGGTGCAGTTTTCAATGCCATCGAAATGGACGATGGATACGCTGCCAACCCCGTTAAATGATGCGGTGAAACTGCGCGAAGTCGAAGGCTATGTGGTGGCAGTGCTTGGATATGTGGGCGAGCGCCCGCAAATGGAGCGGGACAAAGTGGCCAACCAGCTTACCGAATGGGTTATAGACCAAGGCTGGCGCGCGGAAGCCGATCCAATCTGGGCGGGCTATGACGGGCCGAGCGTGCCAAGCGACAAGCGGCGTTATGAAGTGCAACTGCCCATCGCCGATCGGCCCGATTTTGAAAGCTAATTGTAGAGATCCAGCGATATCAAAAGCGTGTCTGGCAGCGGGTTCCACAGCCCAGTGGTTAGCCCGGCCTGCCGCAGCGCGCTGGCCGCCCACGTATTGCAACCGACCAAAATATTGAACCAGCCGGTGCCATTGTAGAAGCGGTCGTCTGGTCCATAACCCGGTTGAGCCAAGGTGATCTCCACACCTTGTTGGAACCCCGCGTCAATCGCCTTTATCAGGGCGGAAAACCTGCTTCGTGTGATTTCATATTGGCGCACTCCATCACTGATCTGGAAATCCGCGACCACAGCCACGCGCATCGCTGTTTGGTCGTAGGTGAAGGCCCGAAATAGTGCAGCAGGGCGCATATCGGAAAATGTGGGCGAAGTAGGATATATCGCGCGGCTGCCCCATCCGAAGACGAGCCATTTCGCACCGGGATGATTGACCGGCAGGCCGTCGGCCGCGAAACGGTCCAGCCAATCTACTGGCACACGATCCAAGGGCACTGCGATATCAGTGTGTATGATTCCGGTGGCAACTCGGATGGGAACCGGGCTTTCCCCGACGATCTCAGGCGCATCGATTGCCTCGGGAGCGAGCGGTACCGGTCCGCGCGGCACAAGGGTGCCAGCCGTCAAAGCCAGTGCCAGAAATACCAGCACTGCTGCCGCCCATCTTATTCCACGGAACATGCCCCGGAGCCAGCTGGCCCCTAATGCAGGATCTGACTGAGGAACTCTTTGGTGCGCTCGTGCTGCGGATTGTCGAAGAACGCGTCCGGCTCGTTCTGCTCAACGATCTGGCCTTGGTCCATGAAGATCACGCGGTTGGCGACCTGCCGTGCGAAGCCCATTTCGTGGGTCACGCAGAGCATGGTCATGCCCTCTTCCGCAAGGCCCACCATGGTGTCGAGCACTTCCTTGATCATCTCGGGATCTAGGGCCGAAGTCGGCTCATCAAACAGCATAATTTTCGGACTCATGCACAGTGAGCGGGCGATGGCCACGCGCTGCTGCTGACCGCCGGAAAGCTGACCGGGATATTTGTTGGCCTGCTCCGGGATCTTGACCCGCGTCAGGTAGTGCATGGCGATCTCTTCGGCCTGCGCCTTGGGCATCTTGCGCACCCAGATGGGGGCCAACGTACAATTCTCAAGGATTGTCAGATGCGGAAATAAGTTGAAGTGCTGGAACACCATGCCAACTTCCCGGCGTACCTCGTCGATCTTTTTGAGATCATTGGTCAGCTCATTGCCATCGACGACGATCTGGCCTTTTTGATGCTCTTCCAGCCGGTTGATGCAGCGGATCAGCGTGGATTTACCAGAGCCCGAAGGCCCGGCAATCACGATGCGCTCGCCATTCATGACCTTCAGATTGATGTCTTTGAGAACATGGAACGCGCCGTACCATTTGTTCACATCGCGCATTTCGACGCCGACCTCGGTTTCCGAGACCTGCATCTTTGAACGATCGATTGTATCGATTTCAGCGACCATGGTCGGCTCCTAACTTTTGTGCCCGGTGTCCAAACGCTTTTCGACAAATAGCGAATAGCGGGACATGGAGAAACAGAATGCCCAGAAGATGAGCGCGGCGAACAGATACCCTGTGAGGGACTGAACAGGCGATGCCCAGGTTGGGTTGGTGAAAGTGGATTGCATTTGGCCCAAGAAGTCGAACAGGCCGATAATGAGAACCAGAGTGGTGTCTTTGAACAGCGAGATGAACGAGTTCACAATGCCCGGAATAACAAGCGTCAGCGCCTGAG
>JBCDIB010000135.1:0-6556 GCA_038749385.1 Pseudomonadota bacterium
GATATGCTGGACGAGCTCGACAATGACGTCGTGGCTGAAGCGGTGCAGGAACTGGAGTCCGACGACGCTGTCTATATTCTCGAGGATATGGACGATGCGGACCGGGAGGAGGTTCTTTCTCAGCTTCCCTTTGCCGACCAGTCAAAGCTTCGTCGTTCCCTCGACTATCCGGAAGAGACTGCCGGCCGTCGGATGCAGACCGAGTGCATTGCCGTCCCACCATTTTGGACAGTGGGGCAAACCATCGATTACATGCGCGAAGCTAAGCACCTGCCTGAGAGTTTCAGCCAGATTTTTGTGGTTGATCCATCGTTTAAGCTGATCGGGGCAATCGCTCTGGATCGCATTCTGCGCGCAAAGCGACCGGTGCTTATTGAAGATGTGATGCATGAGACCCGCCACGCCATTCCTGCGCAAATGGATCAGGAAGAGGCGGCGATCATTTTTGAACAATATGACCTGTTGTCCGCCGCTGTGGTGGATGAAGGCGACAAGCTCGTCGGTGTGCTGACAATCGATAACATAGTGGATGTGATCCAGCAGGAAGCCGAGGAAGATATTAAGCGGCTGGCAGGTATTGGCGATGAGGAATTGTCGGACGATGTGCTCCGCACGGCTCGGTCGCGCTTTGTGTGGCTGGTGGTCAATCTGGCCACATCTGTTCTCGCATCAGTCGTCATCGGACTGTTTGAAGCCACTATCGCTGAAATGGTGGCGCTGGCCGTCTTGATGCCCATCGTGGCATCCATGGGTGGCAATGCAGGCACGCAAACCATGACTGTCGCCGTGCGAGCGCTGGCCACCCGCGATCTCGACAGCGGCAATAAGCGCCGTATTCTCATGCGCGAGCTGGCGGTGGGGCTGCTCAACGGGCTGGCATTTGCGGTCCTCATGGCCGTCGTCGCTTTGGTCTGGTTCTCGTCTCCCGGACTTGGGGTCATAATTGCCGTGGCAATGGTGGTGAATATGGTGTGCGCAGCGTTTGCCGGCATGGTGGTGCCAATTGTGTTGGACAAGGCAGGTGCTGACCCAGCCATCGCATCGTCCGTTTTTGTGACAACCGTGACTGATATTGTTGGTTTTTTCGCCTTCCTCGGCCTCGCCGCACTGTATTTGGTATGACCGGAAACAGTGAAACCAGACCAGACATTCAGTCCATTACGACAGGTCGCGAGCTGAAGCGCTGGTATTGGCTGAAGGCGGAGCTGGAAGCGCAGGCCAAAGTGGTCGGACTGTCCTATGCCGGTCGCAAGTTTGATATTCTGGACCGTTTGGCGCACTTTCTCGACACCGGAGAGAAACTTGGCGCGGCACAACAAAAGGGTCGGGCAGCCAAATCTTCTTTCGATTGGCATTCCGAGCCGCTTTCGACTGACACTGTTATCACCGACAGCTATAAGAACAGCCAGAATGTGCGGCGGTTCTTCAAGTCCGAGGTCGGCGATGGCTTCAAATTCAATATCGAATTCATGGCGTGGATGAAGGCCAATGTCGGCCGAACGCTGGCAGAGGCCTGCGAAGAATATTTGGCCATGCGTGAGCGAGAAAACGCGCCAGGCTTCAAGTCAAAGATTGCGCGTGACAATCAGTTCAACCAATACACGCGGGATTTCCTGGCCGATCACCCGCAACGGTCGATGGCTGATGTGCGCAAATATTGGAAGCTCAAACGGGCCCTGCCGAGCGAAGATGGGCGCCATGTCTATGAGCCATCAGATTTGAAACTGACGTAGGGAGTGGCCGCGTGCAAATTCATGTCGGCACCCACATCATGTTTCAAGGCAAGGCCCGGGAGGCCATCGCTTTCTATCAGCGCGTCTTCCCCGATTTCGTCATTAAAGATCTCATTGATCCACTATCTGGCGAAACCGACTCTCTGACAGCCTCGTACCGGGCTGATATTTCTTTTGCCGGCCACCGCTTGGTAATCATCGACAGCCCGCCTGTACACGATTTCGACCTGACGCCTTCCGCATCCCTCTTGGTCGATTTTGTGGACCGAGCCACGCTCGACCTCACATTTGAGAAATTGGCGCAGGGTGGCGAGGTTTGCATGCCACTGGGCGATTATGGCTTCAGCCGCCGCTTTGGTTGGGTTTCAGATCGGTTCGGTCTGTCTTGGCAACTGAACCTGCCGTCCTAAAGAGGGCCGATCCTGTCTTCACGAGGGAGGTGAGCCTTGGCGCTTCGACACGCAAAGCAAATACGGCTCTCGGCAGGAAGTGGAATTGACTTGCACGTAAACGTAAGAAACAGTGTTTGTAGAGAACTTACGTAAGAATTTTAAGTTGCTGGAGTACCGTTTTGCAAGACCTCTATACGATTACTGAACTCACGCGGGAGTTCGACGTGTCCACCCGCACATTGCGGTTCTACGAGGATGAAGGGCTCTTGCATCCTATCCGGCGCGGCAGGACGCGCCTTTTTCGACCGCTGGATCGTGTGCTTCTCAAGCAAATCCTTCGCGGCAAGCGGCTGGGCTTTTCCATCGCTGAGATCCGCGAGATCATTCAGATGTATAAAGAACCCCCGGGGGAGGCCGGGCAGTTGCGCTTGCTACTCACCAAGATTGAAGGTCGACGTGAAGAGATGAATCAGAAGCGCCGCGACATCACGGAAACCCTCAATGAGCTTGAAGCGGCGGAAGAAGCGTGTCTGGCCCGCATGGCGGAATTGGGTGTCAAACGCGAAGTGTGATGGACAGCATTTGGGCTGACCATGTCCTAGCTGTTTTCAGGCTCTGGGCCGACTATCAAATGTGGCCGGTAGCTTTCGCATAAGCATACATCAAGCCGATTATGACGGGCTGGTGCAGCAGGTAAAAAGCCAGACTGTGCCGCCCCAACCAGCGCAACAGGCGTGCAGGCGCATTCGTCATCGGCCAATTTGCAGCTTTTTGCACCCAGCCCAATTGCATGGCCAACCGGCCGAAGGCCATTCCGAACAGCACGGCCGCAAACCACGGAAAAACTGGCACGAAATCGTTGGACAATGGTGTTGTCGACGCCAGACCTGTCCACCAGCCATGCAGTCCGCTTAAAGCATCCAACGCCACGAACTGAGGCAGGAGAAGCGCTCCGCCTGCCAGCACCGCCAGCATGGGCCATGGCAGCGCTACGAACAGCAGGCCGAGCAAGCTGGCCAGTGCAATATGATGAAGGATGCCAAAGAAAATGAAAGCCTGCGGGATGGCGATATAGGTCGCCACCGTTATGACAATAGCTGCTCCTGCGACCTGGGCGATGCGCCACCAAAAGCGCTTGTCCCGCAGCGCTTCCAGTGGGTTCGGCCGTTGGGCGTGGGCAAGCACCAGCGAAAGGCCGACCAGAAACAGAAATGTGGTTGCGATGGAACGGGCGTAGGGTTTCCAGGGCACGGAAGCGGCGGTACCTGGCTCGACATAACCAAACATTTCCAGATCGAACACGAAGTGGAAGTGGGCCATGGCCAACAACGCCACGCCGCGCACCGCATCCACCAAGGCGATCCGTGAGCGCATGCCGGCATAGCCCGGTGCGCCCGCGGAGCCGGTGCCCCAACTTGCCGTGCCTTCGCTCATTTCACTTCCGCCTTCGATGTCGGAGCGGGCTGATGTTCAGTAGGCGGCCGCTGCGCTTGCCGCGCGATCAGCACGCCAGCCAGCACCAATGTAAGGGCCGCATACATGCTGGGTGGCACCGCCTCGCCGAGGGTTATGGCCGCTATGGCGACACCAGCCACCGGCAGCAGATTAATGCCCATCACCACCAGCGAATAGCCGACCTTTTGAATGAGATGGTAGCGTAGAATATAGGCAAGCCCCGTGGGCAACAGGCCAAGGAATGCAAGCGCATACAATGTGCTATTTTGGGTGATTTCCGGGTGCGGGCCTTGGATAAGAAGAGCCAACGGCAACAATTGCAGCGACCCTAAAAATAACGTGCCCGTGGCCAGCGCTTGGGGATCGACATCGACGCGACGCACCATAATACCCGAGAAGATATAACACAGTGACGCGGCACAGATCGCCAGCATCGGCACCACGTGCATCTGCGTTTCGCCAGAGAGGGCCTGCGGACCAACCGCCACCAGCACACCGGCAAAACCGATCAGTGCAGCGACGATCTTCATACCATTGAGCCGTTCATCGTCAGTGGCGAAATGCATGATAGCCAGTGCAAAAAACGGCCCGGCGCCCATCAGAAGCGCAGTTAGCGACGCGGTCACATAATGCTCCGCCCAGGCGATAAGGGAGAATGGCGCTGTGACATTGAAAAATGTAATCACAAACAAGCGTCGCCAGGGCAAATCGCGTTTGATCCGCAGGCGCGGGATTATCAGCGATGCAATCAGCAAAATTACGAACCCGATCGTCACCCGATCTGCTGCGAGCCAGAGTGCACCGGTTTCGCGCACCCCCACCCGTATGGCTGTGAACGCGCCGGCCCAACTGCCCACCATCAATAGCAGTAGGCACAGATCCATTGGCGTGGCGCGGCGAAGCGGGGCCATCAGCTGCGGTTTTCATTCGGTGTGCCGCCGATGCGGATCCGATACACACCTCGGAAGTCGTTTGGGTCCACCGGCTTGCCCTTGCGTGTGATGGTTACTTGCCCGTCATTGGCCATTGCCACCGCCTGCGCACGTATCGGCTTCATCAAGAGCCGCCATTTTTTTTCGTCGCTACCGGCAAGTTCGCGGGCAACTTCAGAAGGGCAAATACTCTTGTCCGGGCCGCGTTGGCCGGCAAGGGACGCAATACAAGCGATCAAAACATCTCGGTCAAATTGTTCCATGGCGTTTATTATCAGCCCCGGCTGGCCGCGTAATCTGTTTTCACGATATGCCGCCATAAATTCAGCGTGGCCCAAGTTTCCAGCTATGCGTTTTTGGAACAGGAGGTAACCGTTAACGACCTGTTAAGGTGGTTGTCCGTTCAATCAAAGCGTTTTAGACCTCCCGCAGCAGACAAGGGGCGCTGCACAAACTTCGGTGAGACATGGAACGAGAAACAACCACTCCCTGTTGGGGCGTAACTGCACGTGTGCTGGGCGCCTTTGCTGTAGCTATCGCCGTCGGATTTTTATTTGGCGCGGTCTAACAGGCAGTTTTCTTAAAGCCGCAGCTACGGTTGCGCTGCCTAGAAACAATTGCATGCCCAGTCGTCATACGGCGGGGCTTTTGTTTTTTGGTGGTTATCCACCGGTGACATTGCACCACTCTTTGCCGCTTGCGGGGGATAATCTAGTGCCATCCTATGCTCAATCTCATAAAATTGTCCGTTGGCTCCGAGAGCGTTGAAACCCTCCGTGACTTTGTGCGCTGGCGAGCCAAGCAGCTGGGTGGCACTGCGAAAGCAGTTCGGCACATCCATACCACACGCATGGTGCCAAAACGGCGGGATGAATTGTTGGCCGGCGGTTCGATCTATTGGGTGATCAAAGGCCAAGTGCAGGCCCGTCAGAAGCTCATCGATATCGAACCGTTCACCGATGTGGACGGCATATCGCGTTGCCATCTGGTTATGGAGCCGCAGATTATCGCGACCCATTGGCAGCCAAAACGCCCGTTTCAAGGCTGGCGATACCTAAAGCCCGAGGACGCGCCGCAGGATCTGAAAGAAGGCGAGGACGCTCTGTCGCCCGACATGCGCGGCGAACTGGCATCGCTTGGTTTGCTGTAGGAATACCCGCACTGAAACATTTGGTTTACGACGCTTGGCGATCATTTGGCTGGCTTTACGGCCCGCTATAAAGTTTGTGAGACGCTGCCGAAAACAAGAATTTCGACGGGATGCGACCATGAGCGAGCGCGAAAAGGTGACCGTGAGCGGCGATGAACAGCTAGCGCACGTTATCGTGTGCGGCAATGAAAAGGGCGGCGCCGGCAAAACGACCACTGCCATCAATGTGGTGGTGGCTTTGCTCCAACGCGGTGCCAGGGTCGCAACGATCGACCTCGATGGTCAGCAGCAGAGCTTCACCCGTTACATTCAAAACCGTGAGGTTTGGGCCGAGCAGAGCGGGACCAGATTGCCCATGCCTACGCATTTTTGCATCGAGCCTGCAGTGGACGTGGACTCCGCCAAAGCCCGCGAAGAAGAAGAGTTTGAGTGTCTCGCCGAGCGCCTGACGCAGCTGGAGCATGGCGTGGATTTCGTCGTGATCGACACGCCCGGGTTCCATTCATATCTCACGCGCCTCGCGCATTCGCTGGCCGATACACTGGTGACCCCTATCAACGAGAGCTTCGTTGATCTCGACGTCTTCGGCAAATTTCAGGGCGAAAATCTTCGCCTCGAAGAGATTGGCCCCTATGGACAGATGGTGTCTGAAGCCCGCGCTCAGCGTGTTGCCCTCGACGGCGGACACATCGACTGGGTGGTTGTGCGCAATAGGCTGGCTCATCTCGCCTCCCACAATCATGCCAACGTGCTAGCTGGACTGGAGTTACTGGCGGAGGAGCTCGATTTCCGCCTGGCCCCGGGCATTGGCGAGCGCAACATTTTTCGCGAGTTCTTCCCAATGGGACTTACAGCCATGGACCAGTTTTCGCTGGAGACTTTAGGCACGCCACC
>JBCDIB010000136.1:0-6520 GCA_038749385.1 Pseudomonadota bacterium
ATTGCTCTATCTCAATTGTTGGGTACGGTCGGAGTAATTGTAGCGACCTCAATATCCGCTGCTGTTGCAATTGCCACATCCTCGCAGTCTTCGTTCAAATATAAGGACCTTTGGATTCGCTACCGCGAAGCGCAATGGAAGTTGACAGTCGAGAAAATGAAATTTGACCTAGCCGCTGGAGACTATGAATCTAAGAATGAACAGCAAAAGGAAAAAATGTTTGGGAATAAAGTTATCAATATTGTCGATGAGGAACGGAAGGGTTGGCGTGACGGATTCGAAGAGGGCGCCGAGATCACCGAGTCCAGCTGATTTCTTCCAGTTTGTGACGGGTTAGGTTGCTTGATCGTTGGACGAGCTGCCCGAGAATGAAAACAGACATTCCTCGCAGGGTGGAAACCGCTCGGTTTGGGCTCAAAGCTGACACTAATCCCGGTTCATCTGCAAACAATAAGGGCCACCTTGCGGCAGCCCCCTGAACTTTTCCCAATCTAACCACTAGCCTACTTCGCCGGGGCGATCACCATGATCATCTGGCGGCCTTCCAGTTTGGGCATGGCTTCGACCTTGGTTTTTTCGGCCATGTCATCGCGCACTTTGTTAAGTAGCTCGAGACCCAGCTCTTGGTGAGCCATTTCACGGCCACGGAAGCGCAGGGTGACCTTCACCTTGTCGCCAGCATCGATGAATTTGTTCACGGCCTTCATCTTCACACCGTAATCATGGGTGTCGATGTTGGGGCGCATCTTGATCTCTTTGACCTCCACCGTTTTCTGCTTCTTGCGCGCATCCGCGGCCTTTTTCTGAGCAAGATATTTGTACTTGCCGAGATCGAGGATCTTGCAGATCGGTGGGGTGTTGTTGGGGGAGATCTCCACAAGGTCCAGCCCTGCTTCCTCCGCCAAATCCAGCGCTTCGCTGGTGGCCATCACGCCGCGGTTTTCGCCCTCAGCGTCGATGAGTTGAACTTGTGGGACGCGGATGTCCCGGTTTGCGCGTGGGCCGGTGTTTTGGGTCGGTGGCGCTCTGAATGGTCGGCGAATGGTGATTGCTCCTTGGCAATTTCGGGCAGGGTGTGCTGGCCGCTGGCGCGACCGGTCGTCACTTATGTCCTGCATGGGGCCATAAGGTCAATGTTGGCGGGTCAAGTACAGGGTAAAATGCAGAGCGTGCGGGGTGGTTCCCCGCCGCTACCTGACGCATATGGGGACAGGGACGGGCAATTACGAGGGTGCCATGAGCGAGCGCGTTGATCTGGAAGTAGAAGTCGATGGCGTACCACGCTCTATTGCACGGCTGATTGACGGTGGTTCGCCGGACAAGCCGTGCTTTGTCTGGCTCGGCGGGTTCCGGTCGGACATGGAAGGCGGCAAGGCGATCGCCCTGTCCCAATGGTGCCAGGCAACCGGCCACGCCTGCGTGCGGTTTGACTATTCTGGACACGGAAAATCCGGCGGTGATTTCGCCGAGGGGTGTATTTCAGTCTGGCTCGCCGAAACGCTGGCAGTGCTGGACAAGATTGAGAACCGCAAGCTTGTGCTGGTTGGGTCGTCCATGGGCGGCTGGATTTCGTTACGTGTGGCGCAGGAGTTGCAAAAAGCGCAACAGGGAGACCGGTTGCACGCCATGGTGTTGGTGGCGCCCGCGCCGGATTTTGCCACCGAATTGATGGAGCCCGGCTTTACCCGAGAGCAGCGGGCGCTCATGGCGACTCAGGGCTGGTTCACGGAGGTGACACCCTACGGTCCAGATCCTGTGCTTTACACCTCCAAACTGATTGAAGATGGACGCACCCAGAGCGTGCTGGATGGCGAACTCAAGGTTGGTTGCCCGGTGACAATTCTGCAGGGCATGGAGGACCCCGATGTGCCGTGGGAACATGCAATGCGGCTTGTTCAACACTTGGCGCAGGACGATGTGGCCATCACGCTGATCAAGGATGGTGATCACAGACTGTCACGGGAAGCTGATATCGCTGTTCTGCTGCGCCTGTGCAAAGATGCCGCCGAGGATATGGCGGCCTAACGCCAAAGACCGAACCAGAGAGCCAGCATGTTCAGCAAATTGCGCCAGTCCATTGCCGACGCCATTGTTGGCCTGCTGAACCGTGAGACGGTCGGTTACCGGCCCTTCACACCTTCGGACAGGGAAACGCTGCTACGCACCCTGCAGCCGGGCGATATATTGCTGGTCGAGGGCAACCAGAAGGTGTCGGCGGGGATTAAATATCTAACCCAAAGCACCTGGTCCCACGCGGCCATCTATGTGGGCGACGCGCTGGCGGATCGGCCCTGCGAGCAGTTGCACTGCGATCCCGAAGCCGAAGACGCCGAAGTGGCGGACACACGGCACAGGCTGGTGGAAATGCTGCTACGGCCCGGCTGCATATCGGTGCCGCTTAGCAAATATGAGAATTTCAACACCCGTATCTGCCGACCTGTGAATCTGACGCCCGATGATCGGGACGCCGTTGTGCAATATTCCATCGACCGGCTTGGGTTGAAATACGACATGCGCAACATCTTTGATCTGGCGCGTTACCTGATCCCGCGTCCGCCGGTTCCAACGCGATTCCGGCGCAAGATGCTGGCTTTCGGTTCCGGTGACCCAACCAAGGCCATTTGTTCAACTTTGCTGGCGCAGGCGTTTCAGTCGATCCGGTATCCGATTTTGCCTAATGTGGAAGACACGGGGCAGGCGGCATCTGCCACCTCGCTCTACAGCCGGGATATGATTTTGCACATCCGCCATCATTCGCTGTTCACGCCCCGCGATTTCGACGTGTCGCCGTTTTTCGAAATTGTGAAGCCAACGATAGAGGCTGGCTTCGATTACAAACGCATCAATTGGGCCCCGCGGCCTGCAGACGGGCCTGACGGTTTGAACGTGCCTTAAAGGGCAGTCAGTTTCACCAGCATCCAGATGGCCATGGCGACCATGAGAATGTTCTCGGTGAGTGATAAAAACCCCAGCGGCACATTGCTCGCGCCGCCCACGCAGGCGCATTTGAGGTCGCGCTTGTCGAGATAGACTGCCTTGAAAACTGATATGCCATTGAGGCCGGCGACAAACAGGGCTGCGGGAGCCGACAGCCAGGTGAGCGCCCCCGCAATCATCAACAGGCCCGCGCCCGTCTCGACAAATGGATAGACATAGGCGTAGCGCGTGTCGCGCATGGCCAGCAGATCATAGGTGATGAACATATTGCGGAAGGCTTCCAGATCGCGGAGCTTCTGGACGCCTAATATCACCATTAGCGTGGCAACGAACATTTCGAAGATGACGATTGCGTTGAACGCGGCGTCCATTTTCCAGTCAATCGCCAGCGCTGCCAGAAAGCTGACAGCAAAAATCCAGAGCACAGGGCCATAGCTTTTTCGCGTCGGGTCGGGCCGGACGATGCCGAAATGGTCCTGCAGGTCGGTAAAACCGCCGATGCGCTGACCGTCGATAAAAATTTGTGGGGTGGTTTTGACGTTGTGCTCTGCTTTGAAAGCGTCCGTTTCACCCCTACTGCGCAAAATCCTGTTTTCGACCTCAAAGCCGCGGCTCTTGAGCAGATCCCGCGCTTTCAGACCGGACGGGCAGATCTGTTTGTCGGTGACCATACGGTAAAGCACCGCTTTTTTGCCGTTAGCGGCTGTATGCGGGTCTGTTTTTGCGGTGTCGAGCATGAACGATCTTTCCGATTATCTGCTTCGTTTGTTCACTTGGTGGGCGCGGGGTCGTCGAGTGAAGGTCACCAGTAGGTCACTTGGGGGTCACTTAGAGTTCATGGGTTGGCTGAAGTCTGGTCGAGGCGCTTCCGGCATTCCAGCCTGATCGGGACACAAGTGCGATACGGAAAGGCTCTCATCTGGAAGCGCCACTTTTGAAGTCTTATAATGAAGGACAAAGGAACGCCCATCACCCCCAAGGGTTATCTAGCATAATTCCATGGCCGCCCAGCAAAGGATATCTCATGCTCAATTCACTCGACAGCTTCAACTGCCGCCGCACGCTCACCGTCAATGGCAAGCAGCATGTGTATTATTCCCTTAGCGAAGCCGAGAACAATGGGCTGGATGGCGTCTCCAAACTCCCATTCTCTTTGAAAGTGCTACTTGAGAACCTGCTGCGCTTTGAAGATGGCCGTTCGGTGACCGCCGATGACATTCGTGCCATGGCCGCGTGGGTGCAGGACAGGGGCGACGTCAACAATGGGGGCGGCAAGGAGATCGCCTACCGACCCGCCCGCGTTTTGATGCAGGATTTCACCGGCGTGCCCGCCGTGGTTGATCTGGCGGCCATGCGCGATGCAACGGTGGATCTGGGCGGCGACGCGCAGCGCATCAACCCGCAGGTGCCGGTCGATCTGGTCATAGACCATTCCGTCATGGTGGATTTTTTCGGCGGGGCGAATTCCTTTGAAAAGAACGTAGACCGTGAATATGAGCGCAATGGCGAGCGTTACACTTTCCTCAAATGGGGTCAGCAGGCGTTTGACAATTTCCGCGTCGTGCCACCCGGCACCGGGATTTGCCACCAAGTGAATCTGGAATATTTGGCGCAGACCGTCTGGACGGCGGAGATCGACGGCCAGACCGTCGCCTACCCCGATACGCTGGTGGGCACAGACAGCCACACAACCATGGTCAACGGCCTGTCGGTTCTTGGCTGGGGCGTGGGCGGTATCGAAGCCGAAGCGGCAATGCTGGGCCAGCCTGTCACCATGATGATCCCCGAAGTGATTGGCTTTCGCCTAGAGGGCAAATTGTCGGAAGGCATCACCGCCACCGACCTTGTGCTCGTGGTGGTGCAAATGCTCCGCGAGAAAGGGGTTGTGGGCAAATTCGTTGAGTTTTACGGCCCCGGCCTCGACAATCTGAGCCTCGAAGATCAGGCGACAATCGCCAATATGGCGCCTGAGTACGGCGCGACATGTGGGTTCTTTCCAATTGATGAGGACACCACCGCCTACATGAAGGCGACAGGCCGCGACGCTGACCGCATTGCGTTGGTGGAGGCATATGCGAAAGAGCAGGGGATGTGGCGTACCAGTGAGACGCCCGATCCGATCTTCACCTCTTCGCTGGAGTTGGATCTGGCGTCAGTTGTTCCATCCATCTCCGGCCCAAAACGCCCGCAGGATCGCGTGGTGCTGAAGGACGCGCCAACTGCCTTCCGCGATGCGCTGAAAACCCTCAAATCCGGCGACAAGCAGCTTGAGCCTGCAGGCAATGATAATGCGGTGAACCGTTGGCTGGCCGATGGTGCAGCGCAGGCGCAGGAAGAACCAATGCCCATGGGCACCATGGGCTATCCGGTCGATGGCAAGAACTTCAACATGGGTGACGGCGATATCGTCGTGGCCGCTATCACATCGTGCACAAATACCTCAAACCCCTCCGTGCTGGTGGCTGCGGGCCTCGTTGCCCGCAATGCCCGTGCCAGGGGGCTGGAGGTGAAACCGTGGGTGAAAACGTCCCTTGCCCCCGGCAGTCAGGTTGTGACTGACTATCTGGAAAAGGCCGGACTGCAGGATGATCTGGACGCGCTCGGGTTCAACTTGGTGGGCTATGGTTGCACTACTTGCATCGGCAATTCGGGCCCGCTGGCTGAAGAAATCTCCAAGGCCATCCACGATAAAGACATCGTGGCGTGTTCGGTCCTGTCCGGTAACCGAAATTTTGAAGGCCGGATTTCGCCGGACGTGCGGGCCAATTATCTGGCATCGCCGCCGCTGGTGGTCGCCTATGCCATCGCCGGCACCATGCACACCAATGTGGTGACGGACAGTCTGGGCAAGGACCAGGACGGCAACGACGTTTACCTCAAGGATTTGTGGCCATCATCGGAAGAGATAGCCGGTATCGTCCGCGAAGTGGTGACGGAAGAGATGTTCCGCACCCGCTATGGTGACGTGTTCAAAGGCGATGATAAATGGCGCGGTATCCAGGTCACGGATGGCAAGACCTATGAGTGGGACAGCACATCAACGTATGTGCAGAATCCCCCATATTTCGAAGGTATGGATATGCAGCCCGAGGCCATCGAAGATGTGTCTGGCGCAAGGATCATGGGTCTGTTTGCAGATTCGATCACCACGGACCACATCTCGCCGGCAGGCTCCATCAAACAGGACGGCCCCGCTGGGGACTATTTGCGTGATCATCAGGTGCGGCCCGCCGAGTTCAATTCCTTTGGCGCGAGGCGCGGCAATCATCAGGTGATGATGCGCGGGACCTTCGCCAACATTCGCATCAAGAACCAGATGCTGGACGGTGTTGAGGGCGGCATGACCATGCACCAGCCCTCCGGCGAGATGATGCCGATTTATGACGCGGCCATGCGTTACAAGGAGGAAGGTGTGCCGCTGGTGGTGTTCGCGGGCAAGGAATATGGCACCGGCTCGTCCCGTGACTGGGCAGCCAAAGGCACGTTGCTGTTAGGCGTACGTGCGGTCATTGCCGAGAGTTTTGAGCGTATCCACCGGTCGAACCTTGTGGGCATGGGCGTGCTGCCGCTGACTTTCACCGGG
>JBCDIB010000137.1:0-6511 GCA_038749385.1 Pseudomonadota bacterium
CGCAAAGCCGGACGCAAGCGCGAATTGTGCTATGTCGGCGTGCACTGGGACGGCCACCGCCACAGCGGCGTGCTGAAGGAACTGGCCCGCCGAAACCTCATCCGCATCTATGGCCCCCGTGACAGCTGGGTGCATGTTGGTGAGGCTTGGGCGGGGTTCATCCCCTTTGACGGCACCTCGCTTCTATCAACACTTGAGTCCCACGGTGCCGTGCTGTGCCTGCACAAGGATGAGCACGTGCAATGCAACACGCCTTCCATGCGCATTTTCGAGGCCCTTGCGGTGGGTGCCATACCAATTTGCGACGGCATTCAGTTCGCAAAAGACAATATCTCTGAGTTTGCCCGCTTCGTTGAGCCGGACCTTAACGCAGTGGAGATGGCCGATTGCATTGAGGGCCATTTGGACGCGGTCAATGCGGACCTTGATGATGCACAGACCATGGGTGCCAGGGGCAATGAATGGCTCAACAATAATTTCAGTCTCGAACAGCGGCTGACCGATGTCGTGTTGCCATTTGTCAAAACGGTGCGCCAAAACATGTACCCGCAACAGATTGCCACTTCGGCGCGCACATCGTCGGCAAAACTTGCAAAACCTGCGACTGCGAGATTTTCAAACCCGTTTCTCCGGAAGGCGCTTGTGGGCCATGTCCCCGAATGCACGGTTGTGGTGCGAGGCGGTGGCAGAGACATTAAATTGCTACGCCGCGCCCTGATGTCGCTTGAGGCGTGTGCCGAAAATGGCGCGCCCATACAGGCACTGGTTGTGGACTATTTGGGGCGCTCGGATATCGAGAAGAAATGCACCGACCGGCGTTACAACCATCTTCACGTGCAATATCACAATTGCGAAAACACCGGCTACCGTTCAACGGCGCTCTGGTGCGGTATCAACGCGGTAGAAACGCAATTCGTCGCCCACATGGACGATGACGACACGATTTTCCCGAACCACTATCATTTACTGCTCGACACGATCAAAACCAGCGATCTGGACTTTGCCTATTCCGGTGTCGTCCGGCACGAGGATGAACCCGGCTTCTACTCCAAGCCGCCCAATTTTGAGGGCCCTTTGGACCAGGAAATCCAAGAACCCCGCGAGTTGAAATTCCTCGATAGGTACTCCCGCAGCCGCCTGCTCAGATATGACAATTACATCCAGAGCAACGCGTGGATCGCCCGAACGAAATGGCTTCAGCCACGCCTGGGCAACGACCCGAACCTGGAAGTCGTTGAGGACATGTATTTGTATCTGTTGTCGCTCAACGACAAAGGTTTTGCCTTCACTGGCTCGGCCACCGCAGTCTGGCATTGGCGCTCGCAAAGCGAAGACAATTCCATGTTGTCATTTGGTCCGGTTCGCTGGTCGGCAAACCTTGAGCGTGTTGGCCGACGGGCTGCCAATCTGGGCTTGGAAGAGCGATTTGCCGCCAAAGGCACCCATGAGGTGGCTATAACAACCCCATTGCTGGGTGCGGTGCACCGGTTCACAGCGGATGAGATCATCCCCGGCGAAAGTCTGCAGGCCAAATCCAAGGTGCAAGGCTTTCATGAACCAGACTCCCTGGGGGTGTGGTCAAGCGACAGGACGGCGACCATTGAGCTCAAACTCGACAAATCGACATTCCGGGCACGGCCCCACGCGCGGATCACCTATATAGGTTCGCTCGATGGCCGCGATGGTCGCGAGGTGTCCTTCGAATGCGGACCGCATGTCTACTCGGCTGAGGTCGTGGATTGGGAAGAGTGCACGGTCGGTTTGGAGCTGGAAGTCGACAAGAACGGCGATTGCCGGATCGATATTATCAGCTCGCACATTATCAGCCCGGGCGACAATTCAGGCGAAACCCGCGGTCTTGGTGTCTTCGTGTCGAAAATCGTTCTGCTGGACATGCAGCCTGCCGAAGAACTGCAACCCAATGAGAAATGATCCAACCAGCAAGCTGGCAAAATCATTGAAAACTTGCGATCTGGCCCGGTCGCTGGGCAAAGGAAACGCATCCGCGCAGATAAATGCACGGCTGGCGGCGTTGGAGACAATCAACGCGGCTGTAACGGCTCCCTACACGCTGGATATCGAGTTGTTCGACGGGGCCAATTTCACGCTCATCGCAACGGAGGACGTCTGCAAGAGCATATTTGTATCCGGCGCTTTTGAACCGGAAATAGGCGCCTGTATTGAGAGATATTGCGGACCGGGAGACCATTGCCTCGATATAGGGGCCCATGTCGGCTACTTTACGCGCGTTCTGGCGTCTGTGGTGGGTGAGGCAGGTAAGGTTTGCGCCTTCGAGCCCGTTCCCGACACCTTCTCGCTCCTGACGCGCAATGCCCAAGACCTTCCGCAGGTTCACCTCATTGAAGCGGCCTGTACGGACCGAGCCGGCACAACATCCATAAAATATTTTGGCAGGACATGGAGTGCGTTCTCAACCGTCGGCACAAGCCGCCTGCCCGATGGAGCGCCCGAGACTTATGAGGAACTGAGCATCAAGACCGTCACGGTCGATGAAATGGTCGCTCTGCATGATCTGCACCCAAAATTTGTGAAACTAGACGCCGAAAACAGCGAAGTGGCAGTCCTGAAGGGCATGGCCCGGACCATCGCAAACCATAGGCCGGCCATCGTGATCGAAGTCGGCGACAGCGAAGGTCACGACCAAAGCCTCGATGCGCTGTTCATGCTTATGGACCATGGATATGATATTTACGATCTACACATGAGCGGCATCCGGCCTCACGCCCCCCTCGAAACGGGGACTTACAGCTATGACAATCTTCTGGCCGTCCACACCCAAGACAAACGCGTAGACCGCCTTAACCGCCTCTAACGGTTGCGCAACTGCCCTGAAATGCGGCGCCGGACGGCAACATCGGTGGATCGGTAGGCTGCCATTTTGAAGCTATGCTTGCCGACCAAAAACTGCGCTGGTCTCCGGACCCGCCGCCTCACGCCTAATCCGATGCAAAGCCATAATTGGAGGTCTCTAGCCCCCGATCTCCCGCACGGGTTTAGGCGGGAATGGTTTATTGTCCATCAGTATGAAAGGCCCCGCGCTCAGCATGAGCGAAAAAGCTGTGCTGGCTGC
Source organism: Pseudomonadota bacterium (assembly GCA_038749385.1). Classification (GTDB taxonomy): domain Bacteria; phylum Pseudomonadota; class Alphaproteobacteria; order Rhizobiales; family Rhizobiaceae; genus JBCBXA01. The sequence goes on from JBCDIB010000137.1 coordinate 3,092, forward strand.
AACCGGTCTATAATTGTCGGCACGGCGGTAGCCGCCGAGTGCCGGGTGCAGCCGCGGCGCAAAGATCTGGCCGTAAGATGGTATGCCATGAATGGCTTTGATCTGCGGGAAGAGGTCTTTACCGTTTTCGTCCACACCTGCGTAATTCTGGCCATCGAGGAAAAACAGCGTGGTTGTGAAGGTGATCGAAGGCGCAATCTCCGGCTTTGGTCTAAGCAGGCTTGGACAGCTCACATGTAGCCAATTGAAGTCCACGATGACTGCGCGGTGCTGTACATTCCATAAAATCAGATGCCCCATCGCGGAATAAGCGATGGCCACTGTTTCATCCGGGCGTATGTCGGTTTCGCGCTTGAACAGACCATCCACCACCGGCTGTAGAGCCGTGGGATCACAAAGTTGGCAATACCCACCCAAATATTGGTCAAACCCATGCTCCGAAATGAAGTCGGCATATCCCTCTGGCGTCGTTTCGCGAAGGCGGTCGACAGCCTCCAAACTTGCCTCACCCCCCTCAATGACGGGGCCCTTCATAGCTCTGAAGTCTCTCAAATCGTCTGAAAAATCGCTCATATACAGTCTTCCAGTGTGATGCGGAGGCCATTGGTGTATTACCCATCGCCGACTGCCCCGAACTACCCTGAGCGGGACCAGAATTGGTGGCGCTCTAGGGAAGGACTAGCACCGCAACATTGATAGCTGCCGCAGATGCAGTCGGCTAACGGTTGCGCAATTGGCCTGAAATGTGACCCAGGACGGCGCTGGCGGCGTCCAACACGTTGGACCCGGGGGGGAAGATGTCCGCTACGCCGGCGTCGCGCAGAGCTTGGAAGTCCTGTTCGGGGATGACGCCGCCGACGATGACAATGATGTCGTCACGACCCGCACTCCGCAGCTGGTCCATCAATTCAGGGACCAGTGTCTTGTGTCCCGCGGCCAACGACGACACGCCTATAGCATCCACGCCAGAAGAAATCGCACGGGTCGCCACTTCTTCAGGTGTTTCGAACAGGTCTGACAAGTCGACGGTATAACCGGCATCCGCAAAAGCGGTGGCGATGATTTTACCCCCCCGGTCGTGGCCGTCCTGCCCCATCTTGGCGACGAGAATGTGTGGTGGTCGGCCATCGCGGGCCTTGCCAAATTCGGCGATGCGGTCGCGCAGCACCTTATATTCAGGGTCGCCCTCATAAGCGTCACCATAGACGCCGGAGATCACGCGGGTGACAGCGCTGTGCCGGCCAAAGGCGCGCTCCATGGCATCTGAGATTTCGCCCAGCGTGGCCCGGGCGCGGGCAGCCTCCACCGCCAGTTCCAACAAATTGCCATCGCGCGACCGCGCCGCCTGTTCCAGCGCCGCGATGGCCGCCTCATGCGCCTGCGGGTTGCGGGTGCGGCGCACCTCGTCGAGGCGCGCCACTTGGGCGGCCCGGACCTTTTCGTTGTCGATCTGCAGCACGTCCACAGGCGGCTCGTCCTCTACCACGTAGCGGTTGACGCCCACGATCACCTGCTCACCCCGATCGACCCGCGCCTGGCTGCGGGCGGCAGCTTCTTCGATGCGCATCTTCGGCAGCCCCTGCTCCACGGCCTTGGTCATGCCGCCAAGGCTTTCCACCTCATCGATCAACTCCCATGCCTGTTCGGCCAGATCGGCGGTCAGGCGTTCGACATAATAGCTGCCCCCCAGCGGATCGACGACGTCGGTAATGCCCGTTTCATGCTGCAAGATCAGCTGGGTGTTGCGGGCAATGCGGGCGGACTGCTCTGTGGGCAAGGCCAGCGCTTCGTCAAAGGAATTGGTGTGCAGCGATTGCGTGCCGCCCATCACAGCGGCCATGGCTTCGACAGTGGTGCGAATGATGTTGTTGTGCGGAGACTGGGCGGTGAGCGACACCCCGGAGGTCTGGCAATGGGTGCGCAGCATTTTTGAGCGGTCCGTCTTCGCGCCAAAGTCGGTCATAATTTTCGACCACATCTGCCGCGCGGCCCGCAACTTCGCGGCCTCCATAAAGACGTCCATGCCAATGCAGAAGAAGAACGAAAGGCGCCCCGCAAACGCATCCACATCCAGCCCACGGCTCATGGCGGCGCGCACATATTCCATGCCATCGGCCAACGTGTAGGCCAGCTCCTGCGCCAGGGTCGAACCGGCCTCCTGCATGTGATAGCCGGAGATGGAGATGGAATTGAACTTCGGCATCTTGCGCGCCGTATAGTCAATTATGTCAGCCACTATCCGCATCGAAGGTTCTGGCGGATAGATGTAAGTGTTGCGGACCATGAACTCCTTGAGAATGTCGTTCTGCACCGTGCCCGACAGTGCGCTAACATCCACGCCCTGCTCCTCGCCTGCCACGATAAACATGGCCAGCACCGGGATGATGGCTCCATTCATCGTCATGGACACCGACATCTGATCGAGGGGGATCTGGTCGAACAGGATCTTCATGTCCTCGACGGAGTCGATGGCCACACCTGCCTTGCCCACGTCCCCCGCCACGCGGGGATGGTCGGAATCGTAGCCCCGGTGGGTCGCCAGATCGAAGGCGACGGACAGGCCCTTTTGCCCCGCTTTCAGGTTCGCGCGGTAAAAGGCGTTGGACTCCTCAGCAGTAGAGAAGCCGGCATATTGGCGCACGGTCCATGGTCGGCCGGCATACATGGTGGCACGGATGCCCCGCGTAAATGGGGCCACACCGGGCGCGGTATCGTGGGTGCCGTCTGGCAAATCCGCCTCGGTATAAAGCGGCTGACGCACCACGCCTTCGGGCGTCGTGACCCGCAGCTCCGCCGGATCGCGACCTTTGAGTTCTTTTGTGGCAAGGTCCAGCCAGTCGCGTTTTTGGTCAGTCATTTTCGATCTCTTCAAACACTTCGAGGGCTGCGTTCAATCCGTTCACGCTGGCGGGGAAGCCGCCATAGAGCGACATTTGCCAAATGATTTCGCCAATTTCCTGCTGGGTTAGCCCTGCCTTCAAGCCGCCGGCAATATTGACCTTAAGCTGCGGGCGTGTCTGCCCGCCAAGCGCCGTCAATGCAGCAATGGTGGCGATGTACCGCGACTTCAGATCCAGCCCCGGGCGGCCATATTGCTGGCCGTACGCGAAGTCAGCCACGCTTTCGCCTATGCCCGGCACGATATGCCCGTAGCGTGCTTTCAGCGCATCCTCCATGCCGGGGTTGAGGTCTTCGCTCAGTTCGCGTCCGCGCTTGAGGGTTTCGTCGCTCATTGCAATTGCCCTTCAAAAAACGCACTCGCCCGTTCCAGAATGGCGCTGGCTACAACTTCATCTTCGCGCTCGACGCAGTGGCCAGCGCTTTCTATGAACACTTCTTCGCAGCCGCTCAGCTTGGTGCAAAGCTCGGACGCGGCGGGGGCGGAAACAATCTCATCACGCCCCACATTATGCATTAAAA
>JBCDIB010000138.1:0-6504 GCA_038749385.1 Pseudomonadota bacterium
GAAGTAGGGCACCTTGTTCATGAGCGCGGCGCGACGAAGCGACCGGCTGTCACTGACGGCCTTTGACGAGCGCGTGGTGTTGAGCACCAGCTGCACTTGGCCATTGGTGATGGCGTCCACGATGTTCGGGCGGCCCTCCAGAACCTTCTTCATGCGCCCAACCTCAAGGCCCTGGTCGCGCAAATAGTCGCCTGTGCCTCCGGTGGCGACCAGCGAAAAGCCAAGGGCGTCCAGGCGCTGCGCTGCGGGCAGCACGCGCTCGCGGTCATCATCGTGGACCGAGATGAACACAGTGCCGCCGGCGGGCAGTTTGGCGCCGCCACCAAGCTGCGACTTGGCAAAGGCCATCGCGTAATCGGTGTCGAGGCCCATTACTTCGCCGGTGGAGCGCATTTCCGGGCCCAGAAGCGTGTCGACACCCGGGAAGCGAGCAAAGGGGAATACAGCTTCCTTGACGGCTATATGGTCGAGCTCACGCGGGGTCGGCCGCGGACCGTAGGCGGTCAGGGCTTCTTCCAGTTTTTCGCCAGCCATCAGACGGGTTGCCATTTTAGCGATGGGCGCGCCGATGGTTTTGGTGACGAAGGGCACTGTGCGCGAGGCGCGGGGGTTCACTTCCAAGATGAAAATCTCACCATCCTTGATAGCGAACTGGGTGTTCATAAGGCCTTTCACGCCGAGGGCTTTGGCGAGCTTCTGGCTTTGGCGACCGAGCTCCTTTCGCATTTCGGCATCGAGGCTGTGGGCGGGCAGGGAACAGGCACTGTCGCCCGAATGAATGCCTGCTTCTTCGATATGCTCCATGATGCCAGCCACAAACACGTCTTCCCCGTCCGAAAGGCAGTCCACATCCACCTCGATGGCGTTCACCAGATAGGTGTCGATGAGAACCGGGCTGTCGCCGGACACCACCACCGCCTCGCGAATATAGCGCTCGAACTGCGCTTCCGTCCGTACGATTTCCATCGCGCGCCCACCCAAAACGTAGGACGGGCGGATTACAGCAGGATAGCCGATAGCGTTGACGATCTCGCGGGCTTCGTCTTCTGAACGGGCGATGCCGTTTTTGGGTTGGCTGAGCGCCTGTTCGTCTAGCAATTGCTTGAAGCGGTCGCGATCTTCGGCCAAGTCAATCGCATCGGGGGAGGTTCCGAGTATGGGAACGCCAGCTTCCTCAAGCGCATTGGCCAGCTTGAGCGGCGTTTGACCACCGAACTGCACTATGACGCCGAGGAGCTCACCGGACGCCATTTCCGCGTCCAGGATTTCCATCACATCTTCGGCGGTGAGCGGCTCGAAATAGAGGCGGTCCGACGTGTCATAGTCAGTGGAAACCGTCTCCGGGTTGCAGTTGACCATGATGCTTTCGATGCCGAGATCTTCCAGCGCGAAGGCAGCGTGGCAGCAGCAATAGTCGAACTCTATGCCCTGGCCGATGCGGTTTGGCCCGCCACCGAGGATAACGACTTTCTTGCGGTCGGATACCTCGGCTTCGGATGCGACATCGCCCGCAAACGGCACCTCATAACTGGAGTACATGTACGGCGTGGGGGAAGCGAACTCTGCGGCGCAGGTGTCTATGCGTTTGTAGGCGGGGCGCACGTCGAGGCTGCGCCTGTGGGCGCGGACCAATTCTTCCGTACTGTTGGTCAAGGCCGCAAGCCGGGCATCGGAGAAACCCAGTGCTTTGACGGCACGCATATTTTGCGCGTCATTGGGCAGACCGTGCTCACGCACCCGCATTTCCATGGCAATGATCTTTTCCATCTCGCGGAGGAACCACGGATCGACGGCGCAGACCTCATGAATGAAGTCCACGCTGGCACCTGCGCGCAGGGCTTCGCCGATCTGCAAAATCCGATCAGGTGTCGGCTTGGACAGGACAGCGCGCAGGGCGTTCTTGTCGTCGCCTTCACCGAGGCCTTCGATGGAGATTTCGTCGAGGCCGTTGAGGCCGGTCTCCAACCCGCGCAGGGCCTTCTGAAAGCTCTCGGCAAACGTCCGCCCGATGGCCATAACCTCGCCTACAGACTTCATGGCGGTCGTCAGGTATGGCTCGGAACCGGGAAATTTCTCGAAGGCAAACCGCGGGATCTTTGTGACCACATAATCAATGCTCGGCTCAAAACTGGCGGGGGTCGCGCCGCCGGTGATGTCGTTTTCCAGTTCGTCCAGTGTGTAACCGACCGCGAGTTTCGCCGCGATTTTGGCAATTGGAAAGCCGGTGGCCTTCGACGCCAGCGCCGAAGAGCGCGACACGCGGGGGTTCATCTCGATGACGACGAGCCGGCCATCTTTGGGGTTCACGGCGAACTGCACATTCGAGCCGCCGGTCTCCACCCCAATCTCGCGCAGCACCGCAATCGAGGCGTTGCGCATGATTTGATATTCTTTGTCAGTCAGCGTGAGGGCAGGCGCGACGGTGATCGAGTCCCCCGTGTGCACACCCATCGGGTCAAGGTTCTCGATGGAGCACACGATGATGCAATTGTCCGCGCGGTCGCGGACGACTTCCATCTCATACTCCTTCCAGCCCAGCACGCTTTCTTCCACCAGGACCTCATTGGTGGGGGAGGCTTCGACGCCGCGCAGAACGATTTCGTAGAGCTCTTCCAGCGTATAGGCGATGCCACCACCGGTGCCGCCCATGGTGAAGGACGGGCGCACGATAGCTGGTAATCCAACGATCTGGCTGGCCTTGAGAGCCTGCAATTGCGCCGTCAGGCGGTGCTCTTCATTGCGGTTGGTCTCTCCAACGGCCCAGTCGGCTTCAAACTCGGCCAAGGCATCCGCGCGTTTGGCGGCGTCATTGTGCTTGTTTTCGACCGCGGTGATCCGGGCTTCACGCTCCTTGGCAAAGCGCTGCTTAAGGTCAGAGGTGTTCACGAAGCTGGCGCGGGGGGTCTCAAGGCCAATTTTGTTCATGGCCTTGCGAAACAGGTCACGGTCCTCAGCCTTGTCGATGGCCTTTGCGTCAGCGCCGATCATCTGGACGTTGTATTTCTCCAGAACGCCCATTTGTTGCAGACTGAGCGCCGTGTTGAGGCCGGTCTGGCCGCCCATGGTTGGTAGCACCGCATCGGGGCGCTCGGCAGCGATGATTTTCTCCACGATCTCCGGCGTAATGGGTTCGATATAGGTCGCATCCGCCATGTTGGGGTCGGTCATGATGGTGGCGGGGTTCGAGTTCACCAGAATGATCCGGTAGCCTTCTTCTCGCAGGGCCTTGCAGGCTTGGGTGCCGGAATAATCAAACTCACAGGCCTGGCCTATGACAATGGGTCCCGCGCCGATGATGAGGATGGATTTGATGTCGGTTCTTTTCGGCATGTCATCCCTCACAGCTGCGCTTTTACACGCGCAAGCGAAGGCACCCGTGCCCGGATGCGTCGCGTCAATATTGTCTGGCTGAAGCTGGCTTATAGGGAAGGGGGAAGCGGTGCGAAACCCCCAAGAGGGCTGGGCTAGCCCTTCTTTGGCGTTTTCCCACCGCTGGGTTTTGCGCTGCTCTTTTTCACCCGCTTTCCCGGTCGATCAGTCGGGCGCAATTTCTTGGGCTTTGCGCCGTCAAACGTCAGCACGTGTTTGGACACCGCAAAGCAGGCCAGCTCCACAGTGAGGGGGATCTCCACGGCTTTTCCGTCCCGCTCTCCCTTCTCATAATATTGGATCATGCGCTTGCGCAGCCCGAGGCGATCGGCGGCTTCTTTCTGGCGCAGGCCCAGCCCACGGCGCCAAGCCTTGAATTCTTCTGGCGTCACTGCCGTTCCTCCCCTAGGCCTCCCCCGGGCAAAAAGCTCTTATAAGCCCTCGCTCAAGCGGGCGAATAGAGGATGGATTTGGAAAGGTAAAGACGCGTTAACTTCGAAAGCGCACTCATTGCGCTTTTCTTGACTTCGCCATATTTCTGATTCATGTTGAGATTCAACGCGCTGCAGAAAGCCTTTGAAAGGTCTAGGCGCATAAAAAATGAAGGTGGGCTTCAAGGAGCGATTTATTCAGCCCACGTGTCTTAGGAAAGGGCACAGCATGCTTGCAGATATCGTAGTTGGCCGCGCACAGCAGCGTCTCGACACAATGGATCTCCACCGCCACGCGCAGTATAACTGCCGTCCTTCATTGATAGCTCAATTGGCGGCCAAATTCCGCACTCTTCTCCGCCGCAAATAGGCTTAATCTTGGGCCGCGCCTGCTTGTGCTAGCCAGGCCGCAGCAAAAGCCGTTAGACTGATGCATCAAATGTCGACAGCAAATTTGGCTGCCGCATTGAAAGTCAAGTCGGACGGAGAGTGGCATGCGCTGGAAGGGTCGTCGCCAAAGCGGCAACATTAGAGACTTGCGTGGTTCTTCGTCAGGCCGCAGCGGCACCAAGGGTGGCGCTCGGAGTAGGCTTCCCGGCAGTCTTAGGCAATCGCGGGGACAATCGCGGGGCGGCAATCGTATTCGCTTGCCCCGCCCCCGCGCCGGCACTGGTGGCCGCAGGGCAGGTGGTGGCCTTGGGATTGGCGGGCTGATCATCATCGGCCTCATCATGCTGGCATTTGGCATGAATCCGCTCTCTCTACTTGGCCTAGGCAGTCAAACCGGCAGCGGTAACTTCACAGCCCCCACCACTCAAAATGCCCCAGTGACCGCGAATGCGGAACAGGCAGAATTTGTCGCCGTCGTTCTGGCCGAAACCGAAGATGTCTGGAACGGCATCTTCCAAGCCAGCGGCGCAAACTATGTGGAGCCGGAGCTGGTGCTGTTCTCCGGCAGTGTTGAGTCCGCATGCGGTTTCGCAAGTTCCGCCTCTGGCCCCTTTTACTGTCCGGGCGACAGCCGCATCTATCTCGATATGAGCTTTTTCGATGAGCTGGCAAATCGCTTCGGCGCGTCGGGAGATTTTGCCCAAGCCTATGTGATTGCCCATGAGGTTGGACACCATATTCAGAACCTGACCGGTCAGCTTTTGGACTTCAACACGCGCCGCAGTTCCATGAGTCAAATCGAGCAGAACCGATTCACTGTTCGTCTGGAGCTGCAAGCTGACTGCTATGCGGGGGTTTGGGGTTACTTCACAGCGCAACGCGGCCTTCTGGAGCGGGGCGATCTTCAAGAAGCTCTGAATGCGGCAACGCAGATTGGCGACGACACCATTCAGCGCCGCACACAAGGCTATGTGGTGCCTGAGAGCTTCAATCACGGCACGTCGGAACAGCGTCGTAGCTGGTTCGACCAGGGCTTTTCGACGGGCCGCGTGGAGCAGTGCGACACCTTCAGCCAAGCCTATGAGAACCTATGACGCATTATCCTGAAATCACTGCCTCCAAGCACACCATTCACCGGGAAGATGCGCCGCGCCATTTCATGCGTATCAAGCCTGCCGGACGGCGGGTTCGGATCACTCGCAACGGCGCATTGGTCGCCGAAAGCGACAACGCGCTGCGGCTGACCGAGGTGGGGCACGATATATATGATCCGGTGTTCTACATTCCCTCAAGCGATGTCGGCGCTGATCTGGTGCCTGTGGCAGACAAAAGCACCCATTGCCCTCTCAAGGGCGATGCTTGCTACTTCACTTTAGGTGGTCTCGAGATTGCATGGTCTTACGATCGCCCCTTCGCTTATGGCGAACAGCTTAAAGGCCATATCGCGTTTGTGGCCGACGAAGTTTCGGTGGAAGAGCTTGGCCAACGCGGCTAGGGTCGAGCCATGAAAAACTTTGCCAATACCGCCCTGATTATCATCGACGTTCAGAACGATTTTTGCCCTGGTGGCGCCTTGGCGGTGCAGGGTGGCGACCGGATCGTGCCCCTGATCAACGGCCTGCTGGACCAGTTTTCTGTTCGCGTATTCACACAGGACTGGCATCCGGCGGACCATTCGTCTTTTGCCGATAATCATGAGGGAGCTGAACCCTATTCCATGATCGACATGCCATACGGCCCGCAGGTGCTGTGGCCACGGCATTGCGTGATCGGGTCGGAGGGCGCGCAATTTCACGGGGATCTGAACACTGATCCCGCCGACATGATCATTCGCAAAGGGTTTCGCTCCGAGATCGACAGCTATTCCGCGTTTTTCGAGAACGATAAAACCACTTCGACCGGCCTTACGGGCTATCTGCGCGAGCGAGGTGTGACCAAAGTGGCCCTGGCGGGACTAGCAACGGATTTTTGTGTGGCTTACTCAGCATTGGATGCGGTGACACAGGGTTTCGAAGCCACCGTGCTGACGGATGCCTGTCGTGGCATCGACCTTGACGGCTCGCTAGCTGCGGCCAAGGCGCAGATGGTGGAACAGGGCGTCTCGCTTACCACCACAGCCGATTTTCTCTAGGGGTCTGCTGTCAAAACGGACAACCAAATGCCACGCCGCCCTATGACTTGCGCAGACCATGTGATCGATACCGCTCCGCCTGCCGATTCTCACGATACATTTTTAGTCAAATCGTTAGTATTATCCAATAAACAGTAAATAAAATTGGGAATTTGAAGCTGGCGAGCCAATGATAGCTTAATC